>NZ_JBIUBL010000011.1:0-159326 GCF_044548015.1 Streptomyces sp. NPDC052236
GCGGGAGACCAGCCTGCCCAACACCGTTCGGGGCAGCGCCACCGAGCAGCAGTCCTGGCACCAGGACTCACTCCCGCTCAGTGTCTAGGAACGGTGGCAGCAGCACGTTTGCTGGTTCGTGGAGCCAGACGGACTGGCCCTCAGGGCCGACGGTCAGGGCTGCCTGGTCCCGGGTGGGGTTGCCGAGCTTCTCCCACCATCGGTAGGCCCTCTCGGCTTCGTCCCACAGATTGCGGAAGCCGAACTGGTCGACCAGGTAGGTCTCTTTGCCGGGTGCGTACTCGACGGTGGCCCAGGAGCGGCGGTCGTCGGCCAAGATCCACAAAGTGGCCTCACCACTGCCGTCGTCGGCCTCAACGAGCATGTGCCAAGCGTCGGGCACGGACAGGCCGATGAAGAAGAGCGCGTCGGCGTCAGCGGCGAGGGCACGCGGGGAGATATCGGTGCTGCTCTCGGTCCCCGTGTCCTGGCGGTCGTAGAAGTCGGAGAGGTAGCCGCGGTGGGGGCGGCCGACGCGGGTTCGCATGAAGGCAGGCCACCCGGTGAACCGGCCGGTCGCCCGGCCGTCGGTGACGTCCAGGACCGCGTAGGAGTGGGAGAAGAAGCTCCCGCCCCAGGGAGCCACAATTCGCCCTATTGGGGTCTGTTCGACCCAGCTGTAGGGGATCTCGGCCACCGTGTAGGTCGCGATCAGGCGGTCGTAGGGGGCACCGTCCGGCCAGCCCATGCCCGCGTCCCCGACACCGAGGTGCGGCGCGTAGCCGGCGGCTGCCAGATTCCTGGAAGCCTGGGCCACCAGAGCGGGATCGATGTCCACGGACGTCACGCTGTCCGCCCCGAGACGGTGGGACAGCCATCCCGCGTTGAAGCCCGTCCCGGTTCCAGCCTCCAGAACCCGCTGGCCCGGCAGGACATCCAGCAGCGCCAGCATCTCCAGCATGACTGTGGGCATGGAGCTGGAGGAGGTCGGCAGCCGGTAGGCGCCTTCCGCAACCGGCTCCCCATCGTTGACCTGCGTGGTGATCGGCACGTCGTCGTAGACGACTGCCAGCCACCGGCCGGGATCGGCGTCCTTGGAGATCCGGACGTCGTCGACCTCGATCAGGTCAGGGAGGAACATCTCCCGTGGCACCGCCCGCACCGAGGCCGCCCACTCTTCGGGGAGGGCTTCCTTGGATGCCAGGATCCGGGTGAGCTCGTCGGGTGAGGTCACGTCGGCTCAGTCCTTCTTCCTCGGCGGATTGGTCACAGGCTTCGTCCACTGACCGTCCGACTCCTTCGGAGACTGCTTCTGGTCGCCGTCGGAACCGCCCTTGCCGTCACCATGCTTGGCCACTCGGCCTCCCTTTTTTGCAGCCGACTGTCGGTGCGTAGCATGGCGGACACACAGCGATGGAAGGTTTCATTTCAGCTGCCTGGCGGCCTCGCTCAGCTGCCTGTGCCCCGCGTCCGGTACCGGGTCGTCAGGGCTGCTCCCTCCGCCCCCGCAGCCTCGGCCGTCGCCTGTCCAGCGGGGCGCGCAGCGCGTCGAACTGGTCCACGCGCTGCCGCTCACCGCAGCGACGCGGCCGGCGGACGCTCGCGTACGGCGCCGTAGGCGAGAAAGTACGCCGGCACCCGGTTCAGCCACCGCGAGGTGGTGAGTAGCTTGGCCACCCGCTGCGCCCGCCTGGCGTCGCCGAGGGGCGGGCGCCCCGCCAGCACCGGTTCGATGACCCGTGCGTGAGCGGTCCGCTGCAGCGCCTGCGTCAGGGCCGTGGTCGGCCATCGGCGGCGCTGGACGGCCTGTACGTTCCGCAGGCCGACCCGGCCCCCGCGCAGCGGCTCGATGAGATACCGGGCAGCGGCCACGGCGTCCTCGACGGCGAGGTTGATGCCGATGCCGAAGACCGGCGACATCGCGTGCGCCGCGTCGCCGATGCACAGCAGCCCCGGGCGGTGCCAGCGCCTGAGGCGGTCGAGCCGTACGTCGAGCAGCTTCACCTCGTCCCACGACTCCAGCGCGTGCGCCCGGTCCGTGAGCCACGGGACGGCGGCCGTGAAATCGGCCATGAACCGCTCGAGACCGGCGGCGCGGCGCCGGTCGTCGGTTCCCTTGGGGATCAGCGCGGCGCACTGCCAGTAGTCCCCGCGGTCGATCATGGCGGTGAGGAACCGGTCGCCGACGCCTCCCACGAGCCCGCGCGGGTCGCCCTCCCGCCGCGGCAGCCGGAACCACCAGGCGTCCATCGGGCAGGTGAACTCCCGCAGTCCCAGCTCGGGCAGCGTCCGTGCCAGCGAGCCCCGGCCGTCGCAGGCCACCGTCAGGGTGGCCCTCAACTCACCGGTGCGGCCGTCAGGCGTGCGGTACCGCACCCCTGTGACGCGTCCGCGCTCCACCAGGAAGGAGGTCGCCTCGGTACTCATCCGCACGGAGAAGGACGGCTCTCGCCGGCCCTCGTCCGCCAGGAGGTTGAGCAGGTCCCACTGCGGCACCATCGCGATGTAGTTGTACGTGCCCCGCAGCGCGCCGATGTCTCCGACGGTGACCAGCGAACGGTCCCGGCCGAGGGGTAGCTGGATCGTCGTCACCCGCCGCTGCGGCAGCCGGGCGAACCGTGCGGCCAGGCCCAGCTCGTCCAGCAGCGCCAGGGTGGACGGATGCACGGTGTCGCCGCGGAAGTCGCGCAGGAAGTCGCCGTGCTTCTCGAGAACCGTGACCTCGACGCCGGCCCGGGCCAGCAGCAGGCCGAGGACCATTCCGGCGGGGCCGCCGCCCACCACACAGCACGTGGTCCGTTCCATCGCACCCGCTCCCTTCGATGGAATCTCGGGATCAACTGGGACATATAAACATGAGACGCACTTGGGAGGCATGCTGAGCCAGCAGCCGGTCCTTTTGCCCTACGCCGACCCGGGCTTCGAGGCGGATCCCTTCCCGCTCTACCGGCAGCTGCGCGAGGACGGCTTCACCCCCGAGGGCCCGAGCCGAGCCGGCTCTTCGGACATTGCCCAGCGGCCTGGTCGCCTGAGATGAGTAGGCGTACTCATGTGTCGCCCTGCGGGCGTGCCAGGATGACACCTTGGTATTCGATCAAGGGCCCGGGGGCGTAAGTGGCGTTGAACGCCAAGTGGGGTGAACTGTTCGGAACGGACGATTCCGCGGCTCGTATGACGCTGGCCTCGGCGAGTTCGGCGGGCGGGGGCGGTGAGGGCGGCCCGAACCTGAAGGCCGATCAGGGGCCGTGGACCAAGGCCGGAGGTGTCGCCGGTCAGCTGCGTACCTCTGCCTCCTCCTCGCTGACCGATCTGACGACGGCGAGTGAGGGCGTGGCCGGCGGCACGGCGGGGTTCGCCTCGTCCGATACGTTGAACGGGATTTTGGAGTCCTGGAAGACCCGCCTGACGGCCGTGCGGGACGAGGGCGGCCGACTTGAAGGCGCGCTCAGGAGCGCAGGCAAGGACTTCGGCGAGCGGGAGACCGCCACCCAGCAGAGGATCGCCGCCGCGGTACCCCCGCAGCCCAAGAGCGGGGGCTGATCCGCGATGCCGACCTGGCAGCAACTGCGCGACGTCAAGCTCGCCGAGTACACCGACGCGGCCGACGGCTGGGGCAAGGTCTCCAGCCGGGCCAACAGTGACAAGGACCGGGTCGACCGGGAGATGCTCGCGAAGATCCGCGGGAGTCAGAAGGGAAAGGCGGCCGGGGCCGCGACCGGTGACCTGGACCAGCTGTCCCGCAATTACCAGTATCTGCACACCGAGTGTGGCCTGATCCGCACTGCCCTCAATGGGCTGGCCGCCGAGCTTGCCACCCCGCAGAGGAATCTCAAGCAGGCCCTTGAGGCCGCCGAGAACCTCAAGTTCACCGTTCATCCTGACGGCTCGGTCGAGTATCCGGCCGGTGGCGAGAACCTGATCGACAAGAAGCCGCTGCCGGGTGGCAGTACGTCCGACCCGCAGTTCGGTACGCCTTTCGGCCCGCCCTTGCAGCAATGGCAGGGCCCGCCCCTGCTGACGCCTCCCGGCACGCCTCCGGGGCTCACCGGCGGCAACCCGAACCAGGCCAGGGCCGAGGCCATCGCGAATACTCTCGCCACCGCCGTCCGGGAGGCCACCGAGATCGACGGCCGCTACTCCGGCGTTCTGGCCAAGCTCAAGGCCGGCCCCGGACTCACCGTCGACAACGCGACCCTCGCGGACGCGGCTGCGGATACCCAGGCCCTCCAGAAGGCCGCCGGAAAGTACGCCTCCGACAGCGACATCCCCAAGGGCAAGAACTCCGAGGAGAACGCCGCCTGGTGGAAGGGCCTCACCCAGGAGCAGCGCGACGAGTACGCGACCCTCTACCCGGCCTCGGTGGGCCAGCTCGACGGCATTCCGGCCACGGTCCGCGACGACGCCAACCGGATGGTGTTCGCGGAGTCGAAGGCGAAGTACGAGCTGGAGCTGGCGGCGATCCCGGCGGAGCCGAAGCCGAAGTTCGTGAGCCACGGTCCGCGCGGCGGCATGGTGTACAGCAAGGAATGGATGGACTGGCACCACAAGTACGAGGACCGGAAGGCGGAACTCAAGGCCCGTGAGCCGGGCATGGAGGCTATCGAGAAACGCCTCAACCGCGACGCGAGCAGTGGTCTTCCCGAGGCGTATCTGCTGAAGTTCGACGGGGAGAAGGACGACGGCCGGGTCATCCTCGCCAACGGCAACCCGGACACGGCTGACCACACGTCGGTATATGTGCCGGGAACGAAGACGGAGTTGCCGGACATCGAGGGCGACCTTGAGCACAGTGAGACCCTGTGGGCGGCGGGCAGCAAACTGGCGCCGAACGAGAAATTCTCCACCATCACCTGGTTCGACTACAACGCGCCGGACACCATCCTTACCGAGGCGACGCGCAACAAGTACGCGGACGAGGGCGCACCAACCCTGCGCCAGTTCATGAACGGCATGGAAACCGCACAGGGCGGCCCCGACAAGTCACACACCACCGTAATGGGCCACAGTTACGGCTCCACGGTCGTCGGTGTGGCCACCCAGCAGGGCCAGGGTGCCGGCCCTCTGGCAGACGACATCATCGCTGTGGGCAGCCCCGGCATGCAGGTGGAGCACGCGCGGGACCTGGGTCTGGAGCCAGACCGGGTTTGGGCACTGGGCGGCGGAGGCGACGACGTGGGGGTCCGGTGGGGCGGCAGGTTCGTGGGGCATGGTGAGGGCTTCACCATCCCCACGGACCGAGGATTCGGGGGGAACATCATGAAGAGCGACGCGGAGGACCACGGCGCCTTCTGGGACCCAGGCTCCACCAGCCTGAAAAACCAGGCGGCGGTTATCGCCGGCAAACACGACAAGGTAACTCTTGATTAAGCGACTCACACTGGCCGTGCCCGTCCTCCTGGCGTGCGCACTCCTGACGGGATGTTCGACTGTGGAGAAGAAGGCGGCGGAGGTGCGTGACCGCACACTGATGCAGGAGGGGACGCAGAAGACCTCCAGCCATATCCTCGACATGATCGCGCTGAAGGGGAAGGTCACAAAGCCCGGTCCGGGACCGTTGCCCTGCGAGGACTATGAGCCCGAGGGCAAGGTGCTCCGGATGCGCCACGACTGGAGCCTCTACGACCTCCCGTTCGAGAACCTGGAGAAGGCGTACGCCACACTGCGCACGGCTCTCCCCAAGAACGGCTGGAAGATCACCTCGGACGGCCCGGACGAGAGCAAGGCGAAAACGCCCACGATGCGCGCGAACTCGCCCGACGGGGACTTCGCAGTGGAACTTCAACTGATGGACAATCGGAACGAAAAGGATCCAACCTCGGTGCTCGCCGTCACGGTCGTCTCCCGCTGTTTCCAGAGCGCCCCGGCGGCCTCCACCACGCCCTGACCGCCGATGCCGAGCGCCTCGTAGTGCGCGAACAATGAGCGTGCTGGTGCGGTGAACCCGGGCCGGCGGGGCCGGCGGGACCGGTCTTACACCTCCGGGCCCCGCTCCGGCAGCCGCGGCCGGCGCCTGTCCGGCACGTCCTCGTACCCCGGCGGTACCGACGGCTCATGCGTCTTCAGCAGGTCCAGGCACAGCTCCACCGCGTCGTCCATCTGCGCGTGGCGGCCCTCCGCCCAGTCCAGCGGCGTGCGCAGCGCGTCCAGGTCCGGTTTCACCCCGTGGTTCTCGATCGACCAGCCGTACGTCTCGAACCACGCCGCGTTCATCGGGACCGTGATCACCGTGCCGTCGATCAGCCGGTGGCGGCCCGTCATCCCCACCACCCCGCCCCACGTCCGGCTCCCCACCACCGGGCCGAGGTTCAGCAGTTTGAACGCCGCCGTGATCATGTCGCCGTCCGACGACGTCATCTCGTCCACCAGCGCCACCACCGGGCCACGCGGTGCGTTCGACGCGTACGAGACCGGCTGCGCGTCCCGTGTCAGGTCCCAGCCCAGGATCTTCCGCGTCAGCTTCTCCACCACCAGCTCGCTGATATGGCCGCCCGCATTGCCCCGTACGTCCACGATCAGCGCGGGCCTGGAGACCTCAAGACGCAGGTCGCGGTTGAACTGCGCCCAGCCCGAGCCGCCCATGTCCGGGATGTGCAGGTAGCCGCATTTCCCGTCGCTCAGCTCCCGCACCACCTCCCGGCGTTTGGTCACCCAGTCCTGGTACCGCAGCGCCCGCTCGTCGATCAGCGGCGTGATCGCCACCCGCCGCGCCAGCCCGCCCTCCCCCTCCGGCGGCTGGAACGTCAGCTCCGTCGTCGTGCCGCCCGCCGCCGCCAGCATCGGGTACGGGCCTCGCACCGGATCCACCGGGCGGCCGTCCACATGCGTCAGGACCGCGCCCGCGTGGACGCCCATACCCGCCAGCGGCGAGCGCGCCTTGGAGTCCGAGGACTCACCCGGCAGGATCCGCTTGACCACCCACTTCCCGTCCCGGCAGACCAGGTTCGCGCCCAGCATGCCCATCGCCCGCTGGTAGTGCGGCGGACCCTCGTTGCGGCGGGCGGGTGTGACGTACGCATGGGAGGTGCCCAGCTCCCCCAGCACCTCGCGCAGCAGATCCGCGAACTCGTCCGGCGACGCCACCCGGTCCACCAGCGGACGGTACTGCTCCAGCACCCCGTCCCAGTCGATCCCGCACATCCCCGGATCCCAGAAGTACGCGCGGGTGACGCGGCCCGCCTCCTCGTACGCCTGGCGCCATTCGGACGCCGGGTCCACCTCGTGCAGGATCCGGCGCAGGTCTATCTGCACCGTCGAGTCGCGGTCGCCCAGCTCCGTGGCGGGGAGCGCGCGCAGTTCGCCCTCGTCCACGACGACCAGTCTGTCGCCGTCGCCGCTCACTGTGAACCAGTCGAGATGGTCGACCAGTTCGGTCTTGCGCGCCTTGGTGATGTCGTAGTGCTCCAGCGTGGGGCGGTGCGAGGGGTCCGCCGGATTGGCGAAGGTCTCGCCCAGCGCGCCCGAGATGGGCCAGCGCAGCCAGACCAGACCGCCGCCGCTGACCGGCCGCAGCGCCGAGTACTTGGAGGCGGCCACCGGGAACGGTGTCACCCGGCTCTCCAGGCCCTCGATCTCGACCGTCACCGCCGTCGTTCCTTCCTCGGCCTCGTCCACCGGGTCGAGCCCGCCCGCCGCGGGCCGCCCGTCCGGCGACAGCGCGAAGGGCGAGGGCGTCGCCGAGGACAGCGGTACGAGGTAGGGGCGGCAGCCCAGCGGGAAGGACAGGTCGCCGGTGTGGACGTCGTACACCGGGTCGAAGCCCCGCCAGGAGAGGAAGGCCAGATAGCGGCCGTCCCGTGTGAAGACGGGATTCTCGTCCTCGAAGCGGCCGTTGGTGACGTCGACGATCGTTCGGTCGCTCAGCCGGGCCAGTTTGATCTGGCGGAGCGAACGGCCGACGCCCGGCTGCGACCAGGTCAGCCACGCGCCGTCCGGTGAGAACGCCACATCGCGGACCGGGCCGTTGAGGGAGCGGACCAGTTCTGTGGCTTCGCCTGTCGACTCCTCCGTGGCGTCGAGCAGCAGCAGCCGCCCGTCGTGCGAGGCGATCGCGATCCGCTCGCCGTCGGGGTCGGACACCAGCTCCTGTACGTGGCCGAGGGAGCCCGGGGTCAGCCGACGGGGCGCGCGATCGCCGCTTGCCCGCGGCAGATACGCGACCTCGACCGCGTCCTCGCCGTCCGCGTCCGTCACGTACGCGACCTGTCCCGCGCTGCCGAGCATGTCCGGCAGCCGGACACGTACGCCAGGGGTGTCCGCGATCGTGCGGGCCGGGCCGTCGCGGTGCGTGAGCCAGTACAGGCTGCCGCGTACGTTGACGGCGCTGGCCCGCCCCGTCTCGTCCACCGAGAGCGCGTCGACGTGGAGGGCGGCGGGCACGTGGTAGCGGCGGCGTCCCGCGCGCGGGCCTCCGAGCCGTACCTCCAGCTTGCGCGGCACCGCGTCCGGCACCAGCAGATCATCGACGATCCACAGGTCGCCCGCGCACTGGTAGACGACCCTGCGGCCGTCGCTCGACGCGTGCCGGGCGTAGAAGTCGGCATGGTCGGTGTGGCGGCGCAGATCCGTTCCGTCGGTGCGGCAGGAGTAGAGGTTGCCGATGCCTTCGTGGTCGGAGAGGAACGCGATCCGTCCCGAGACGAACATCGGGCAGTCCAGATGGCCGTTCAGGTCGGGGAGCAGCCGCTCGCCGTGCAGCCAGAGGCGGCCCGTCGCCCCGCCCCGGTACCGCTTCCACGCGGCCGGTTCGTGCGGCGGCTTGCCGGTGAGCAGCAGTGTGCGCCGCTCGCCGTCGATGTCGAGGACGGCGATGTCGGCGACCGGGCCCCAGGGCAGCTGTGCGCCGGGCGTGCCGTCGGTCGGGATGCTGTAGGCCCAGGAGAAGTACGAGAATGGCTGGCCGTGCGAGGAGACGGCGAGGATATGGCCGTCCGGGGTCCAGCCGCAGACCCGGGTGTCCGTGGAGCCCCAGTAGCTCAGCCGCTGTCCGGGTCCGCCGTCGACCGGGGCGAGATGGACCTCCGGGTCGAGGCTGCGCCAGGTCGTGTACGCGATATGGCGGCCGTCGGGCGAGAAGCGCGGGTGGCCGACCCGGGTGCGGTCGACGGTGACGCGCCAGGCGCGGCCCGGGCGTTGTCCCTCCGGGGCCAGCGGCGCGACCCAGAGATCGTCCTCGGCTGCGAAGCACAGAAGGTCGTTGTGCAGGTGCGGGAAGCGGAGATACGAGACGTCGTCACTCACCCCCCAATGCTTATCGCCGCCGGGGGCCCCGGCAACTCGGATGCGGAAGCTCGTGCCCGCGGTGACCGGGGACACGTACGAAACGGTTTCGTTTCGCTGGGGCTCTCGGCTACAGTACTGCTGTACGTGTACGAAACCGTTTCGTTCGTCAGTTCGTCAGTGAGGCAACCATGAGTACGGCGAGTACGACGCGCACCCGGCTTACGCCACAGCGCTCGGCCGAGCTGTACGAAGCCGTGCTCGATCTGCTGCGCGAGGTCGGCTACGACGCTCTGACCATGGACGCCATCGCCGCCCGGACCCGGTCCAGCAAGGCCACCCTCTACCGCCAGTGGGGGAGCAAGCCGGAACTGGTCGCCAAGGCGCTCAGGCACAACAAGCCGGTGGGCGCCGGCGACATCGACACCGGCTCCCTGCGCGGTGACTTCCACGCGATGGTCGACAGTACGGACGACTGTCAGCTGGAGAAGGACTCCGGGCTGATAAGGGGTCTGGCTCAGGCCATCCACCACAACCCCGATCTCCACAAGGCTCTGCGGGAACTGATCATGGAGCCCGAGATCAACGAGATCAACACGCTGCTGCGCCGGGCCGTTGAACGGGGCGAGGTCAGCGCGGACAACCCCGCGCTCGGGTTCGTCACGCACATGCTGTTCGGCGCGTTCTTCGCGCGGCTGATGATCGACGACCGGGCCCCCGACCGGTCCTACCTCAGCGACTACCTCGACGCCGTGGTCCTCCCTGCCCTCGGCGTCTAGCACACCGCTTCACGCTTCACCGCTTTACCTGACGCGTGCCGCTCTTGCCGTCGGGTCGGCTCCCCATGCCCTGTCCTCACTCTCACACCACCCGGGAGACGCCCTCGTGGCCACGTTCCTCTATAAACTCGGACGATTCGCCTTCCGGCGCCGCCGCCTCGTCGCCCTGCTCTGGGTGGCCCTGCTCGCGGTCGCCGGTGTAGGCGCCGCCTCCGCCTCGACCCCCACCTCCTCGTCCTTCTCGATACCGGGCACGGAGGCCCAGAAGGCCTTCGACCTGCTGGCCGAGCGCTTCCCCGGCGGCAGCGCCGACGGCGCGACCGCCCGTGTCGTATTCAAGGCCCCCGACGGTCAGAAAATGACCGAATCGGGCCACAAGGCCGAGGTGACCAAAGCGGTCGACGAGCTGAAGGCCGGCTCGAAGCAGGTCGCCTCCGTCACCGACCCGTACACCTCTGACGCCGTCTCCGAGGACGGCGGGACCGTGTACGTATCGGTCACGTACAAGGTCAACTCGATGGCGCTGACCGAGGCGACGCGCGAGGCACTGGAGGAGACCGGCACCGAGGCGCGTAACGCCGGGCTCACCGTGGAGATCGGCGGCGACGCGCTGCAGGCCACCCCGGAGACCGGAGTGGGCGAGATCATCGGTGTCGGCATCGCCGCCGTCGTCCTCGTCATCACCTTCGGCTCGCTGATCGCCGCCGGCCTTCCGCTGCTCACCGCGATCATCGGCGTCGGCATCGGCATCTCCACGATCACCGCGCTCGCGAACGTACTGGATCTGGGCTCCACCACTTCCACGCTGGCGATGATGATCGGTCTCGCGGTCGGCATCGACTACGCGCTCTTCATCGTCTCCCGCTACCGCGCCGAGGTGGCCGAAGGCCGCGAACGCGAGGAAGCGGTCGGCCGGGCCGTCGGCACCGCGGGTTCCGCGGTCGTCTTCGCGGGCCTGACCGTGGTCATCGCGCTCTGCGGCCTCGCCGTCGTCAATATCCCGATGCTCACCAAGATGGGATTCGCCGCGGCCGGTACGGTCGTGATCGCGGTCCTCATCGCGCTCACCCTCATCCCGGCGCTGCTGGGCTTCGCGGGCAAGCGAGTGCTCGGCCGCAAGGTACGCAAGGGCAAGACCACCGGCGACAAGCCGAACATGGGCACGCGCTGGGCACGCTTCGTGATCCGCCGCCCGATCGCCGTACTGCTCGTCGGCGTCGTGGGCCTGGGCGCCCTCGCCGTACCGGTCGCGTCCCTGGAGATGGGGCTGCCCGACGACGGTTCGCAGCCGGTCTCCACCACCCAGCGCAAGGCGTACGACCTGCTGTCGGACGGCTTCGGCGCGGGCTTCAACGGTCCGCTGCTGGTGGTCGTCGACGGTGACGAGGCCGCCGCCGACCGTACCGTCAAGGAGATCAAGGGACTGGGCGGCGTCGAGGACGTCACCAAGCCCACCCTCAACAAGGCGGGCGACACGGCGATGATCACCGTCGTCCCCGAGGACCGGCCGTCCTCGGTCGAGACCGAGGAACTCGTCCACTCCATCCGGGACGCCAGCGGCGACGACGTACTGGTCACCGGCGCCACCGCGATGAACATCGACTTCTCGCAGCGGATGAACGACGCGCTGCTCCCCTATCTCGCGCTCGTCGTCGGCCTGGCGTTCCTGCTGCTGATGCTGGTCTTCCGGTCGGTGCTGGTGCCGCTCAAGGCGGCTCTGGGCTTCCTGCTCTCCGTTGTCGCGGCGCTGGGCGCGGTCGTCGCCGTCTTCCAGTGGGGCTGGCTCGGCTCGCTCTTCGGCGTGGAGCAGACCGGCCCGATCATGTCGATGATGCCGATCTTCATGGTGGGCGTCGTCTTCGGTCTCGCCATGGACTACGAGGTCTTCCTGGTCACGCGGATGAGGGAGGCGTACGTCCACGGGGAGAGCCCCACCGAGGCCATCGTCACCGGCTTCAAGCACGGAGCCCGGGTGGTCACCGCCGCCGCGGTGATCATGATGGCCGTCTTCTCGGGCTTCATCACCTCCAGCGAGCAGATGATCAAGATGATCGGCTTCGGCCTGGCGATCGCGGTCCTCTTCGACGCGTTCGTGGTGCGGATGGCCATCGTGCCCGCGGTACTCGCGCTGCTCGGACACAAGGCGTGGTGGCTGCCGCGCTGGCTGGACCGGGCGCTGCCCAACGTGGACGTGGAGGGCGAGAAGCTGCACAAGGAGCTCTCGGGAGAAGCGGGAGACTCGTCGGAGGAGGAGCGCGCGTTGGCGCGCGCCTGACGCCGGGAGTTCTCAAAGGCTCAAAGGCTCAGAGGCTTAGAGGAACAGGACTCCGGGGGCGTCGCTTTGAGCGGGGCGCACCCGGTAACGCGGCGGCACCGTGGGGACGGGCGCCGCCGCGGTATCCGGTGGCCGCATCTTTCACCTTCGGGTGGCGGGTGCGGCCACCGCGTATGTGTGGCGCAGGAAGCGGATGAGCGCCTTCGCGTCGAACTGCACCACCGCTACGCCGTCCGGGGTATGGAACTCCAGAACCGTCTGGACCCGGCCGCACGGCCAGATGCCGACATCGCCGTGCCGGGCGGGGTAGCGCAGCCCCGTTTCCAGCAGCTCACGGGGGAACGCCCACTCGCGATCACTGGCGGAGCCCCGGGGGAAGGCGAAGCGGACGGTCTGTGGGTCGTCGGCGGGGTCGTAGCGGAGCGCGACGCGCACGGAGCGGTGCTGAGGAGCGTCGGTGACGATCCTGGCCAATGCGTGATCTTCGACGGCGGGGGACATTGACCGGCTCCTCACACTCGTCCTACTTGCCCTATGAATATCCCATATTTCATGCCGAAGGATCAGCTCTGTTTCTCTGGTGTGCGCTCTTGCAAGTCATTCGCAATAAGGGACTATCATTCAACAGTTACTCATCTGTCCGAAGCGGAGCCCTCCATGCATGTTCCTGACGGATTCATCAACGCGCCGGTCTCGGTGGGCGCCGGAATCGTCGCCACCGGCGCGGTCGCCGTCAGCCTGCGCGGCGCCCGCCGTGAGCTGGCCGGCGGCGGCGCGGGCGGCTCCGTTGTCGCACTGGCGGGAGCGGAGCGCACCGCCCCCCTGGCCGGACTCGTCGCGGCGTTCATCTTCGCCGTGCAGATGCTGAACTTCCCCGTCGCGGCAGGCACCAGCGGGCATCTGCTGGGCGGCGCGCTCGCCGCGATCCTCGTCGGTCCGTTCACGGGCGTGCTGTGTATAGCGGTTGTACTGCTGATGCAGGGCGTCCTGTTCGCGGACGGCGGTCTTACCGCGCTCGGCGTGAACATCACCGTCATGGGCGTGATCACGGTCGTCGTCGCGTACGCGCTGTTCCGCGGCCTGGTGAAGGTGCTGCCGCGCACCCGCCGTTCGATCACCGGCGCGTCCTTCGTCGCCGCGCTCGTCTCCGTACCGGCCGCGGCGGGCGCGTTCACCCTGATCTACGCGATCGGCGGGACGACCGAGGTCCCCGTGGGCAAGGTCCTCACCGCGATGGTCGGGGTCCATGTCCTGATCGGCATCGGCGAGGCCGTGATCACCATGCTGACGGTGGGCGCGGTCGTCGCCGTACGGCCCGACCTGGCGTACGGGGCGCGCGGGCTGACCACGCCGCTCAAGCTGCGCGTCGGCGGCGAACTGATCGACGCCGAGCCGACCGCTGTCGCAGCGCCGGTGGCCGCGTCGTCCGCGCGCTCACCCCGCACATTCTGGCTGGCCGGCCTGGGCACCGCCCTCCTCCTCGCGGGCGTCGTCTCCTTCTACGCCTCCGCCAGCCCCGACGGCCTGGAGAAGGTCGCCGCCGACCAGGGCATCGACAAGTCGGTCAAGGACCACGCCGCCGCCGACTCCCCGCTCGCCGACTACGGCGTCAAGGATGTCTCGGACGCCAGGCTCTCCGGTGGCCTCGCGGGCGTCATCGGCGTCGGCGCGACCGCCGCCGTGGGCAGCGGGGTCTTCTGGGTGGTGCGCCGCCGCCGTACGACGTCGGGCGACGCCCAGCCCGCCCCCGTACAGGAGTCCGTCTGAGATGGGCGCGGGTCACGCGCACAAGCTCTACCGCCACGGGCACTCGCCCGTCCACGCACTGCCCCCGCACTGCAAACTCGCCGCCGTCTTCAGCTTCGTGCTGGTCGTGGCCTCCACCCCGCGCGACGCCGTCTGGGCCTTCGGCCTGTACGCGGTGCTGCTCGGCGCGGTCGCGGCGGTGGCCCGCATCTCTGCCGCGTTCCTGCTGCGGCGCCTGCTCATCGAGGTCCCGTTCGTGGCCTTCGCGCTGCTGATGCCGTTCGTGGTGCCCGGCGAGCAGGTCACCGTCATCGGCGTCTCGCTGAGCGTCCCCGGCCTGTGGGGCGCGTGGAACATCCTCGCCAAGGGAACGCTGGGCGTCGCCGCGTCCGTCATCCTCGCCTCGACCACCGAGCTGCGCTCCCTGCTCCTCGGACTGCAACGGCTCAGACTGCCGCCGCTGCTCGTCCAGATCGCGTCCTTCATGATCCGTTACGGCGATGTCATCACCGACGAGATGCGGCGGATGTCCATCGCGCGCAGGTCGCGCGGGTTCGAGGCGACCGGCGTACGCCACTGGGGCGTCCTCGCCAAGTCCGCGGGCGCTCTCTTCATCCGCTCCTACGAACGCGGTGAGCGGGTGCATCTGGCCATGGTGAGCCGCGGATACACGGGGACGATGCCCGTGATCGACGAGGTGACCGCGAGCCGCGCGCAGTGGACGTACGCGGCGGCCCTCCCCGTGACCGCGCTCGCGGTCTGTCTGCTTGGCTGGACCCTATGACCGCTGTGACCGCGCCTTCATCTCTCGAAGTTTCCGGCCTCGCCTACGCCTACCCCGACGGCCACCAAGCCCTCTTCGGCGTCGACCTGACAGTGGCGCGCGGCGAGCGGGTCGCCGTACTCGGCCCCAACGGCGCGGGCAAGACCACCCTCGTCCTGCACCTCAACGGCATCCTGACCGGAGGCGCGGGATCGGTGTCGGTCGCCGGGCTGCCGGTCGCCAGGCAGAACCTCGCGGAGATCCGCCGCCGGGTCGGCATCGTCTTCCAGGACCCGGACGACCAGCTGTTCATGCCGACGGTCCGGGAGGACGTGGCCTTCGGCCCTGCGGCGTCCGGCCTGCGCGGCGCCGAACTGGAGGCGCGGGTCGTCTCGGCCCTCACCCTGGTCGGCATGGAGCAGTACGCGGACCGGCCCCCGCACCACCTCTCCTTCGGCCAGCGCCGCCGCGTCGCGGTCGCGACCGTGCTCGCGATGGAGCCGGAGATTCTCGTACTGGACGAGCCCTCGTCCAACCTCGACCCGGCGTCGCGGCGCGAACTCGCCGACATCCTGCGGTCCTTGGACGTCACGGTCCTGATGGTCACGCACGACCTGCCGTACGCGCTGGAGCTGTGCCCGCGCGCCGTGATCCTCAGCGAGGGCGTGATCGCGGCGGACGGGCGTACGCGGGAGGTGCTGAGCGACGAGGAACTGATGCGGGCCCACCGCCTGGAGCTGCCGTTCGGCTTCAATCCGATGACCGTGGCGGGCCCGCTGGGCTGACCGCCGCCGGACCGGACGCCCCGCGGGCAGGGTGGTCCGGACCACCCTGCACCATGGGGGGATGAGCGGCAGCGGAACAGCAGGCGCGGTGGATGTCCGGGGCACGGTCGCGGAGGGTTTCGAGCAGGTCCAGGACGCCTTCGTACGCAACTTCCAGCAGCGCGGCGAGCGAGGGGCGGCGGTCGCCGTCTACCGCGACGGCCGCAAGGTGGTCGACCTGTGGTCGGGCACGCGCGACGTCGATGACGATGACCCGCAGGGGGCCCTGTGGGCCGTGGACACCGCGCAGATCGTCCGTTCCGCGAGCAAGGGCGTGGCGGCGGCCGTGGTGCTCCTGCTCCACCAGCGCGGCCAGATCGACCTGGACGCCCCGGTCTCCACGTACTGGCCGGAGTTCAAGGCGGCGGGCAAGGAGCGGGTGTTCGTACGCCAACTGCTCTCGCACCGCGCGGGGCTGCCCGTCCTGGACCGCCCGCTCACCCCGGCCGAGGCGGCGGACGGCGTCACAGGACCGGCGGCGGTCGCCGCGCAGCGGCCGGTGTGGGAGCCCGGCACGGACCACGGCTACCACGCGCAGACGTACAGCTGGCTGATCGGCGAACTCGTACGCCGGGTGACCGGCCGGACCATCGGCCGCTGGATCGCCGAGGAGGTCGCCCGCCCGCTCGCCCTGGACTTCTGGCTCGGGCTGCCCGCGGACGAGGCCTACCGGGTGGGCCGGATCGGCCCCGTCGACGAACCGGCCACGGCGGACGGCGGCGGCCTCACACTGCGCCCCAAGCGCGCGGTCGCGGAGGCGTACAACGACCCGGCCTCGCTCAGCCGCCGCGCCTTCGGGGCGATCGCCCCGTTCCCGGACCACAACGACGCCGCGTTCCGTGCCGCCGAACTCGCCGGGGCCAACGGCATCTCCACCGCCCGCGCGCTGGCCCGCTTCTACGCCGCGACGATCGGCGAGGTCGACGGCGGCCCCCGGCTGTTCGCCCCGGCGACGGTCACCCTCGCCCGCACCGAGGAGTCGGCGGGCCAGGACCGGGTCCTGGTGGTCCCCACCCGCTTCGGCCTCGGCTTTATGCTGCACGGCCCGGCGTCGCCACTGCTCGGCCCGACTTCCTTCGGCCACCCGGGCCGGGGCGGCTCGCTCGGCTTCGCCGACCCGGAGTCGGGCATCGCGCTGGGTTACGTGACGAACGGCATGCGCAAGGGAGTTACAGCTGATCCGCGCGCGCAGGCACTGATCAGAGCTGTACGTTCGGCCATATGAACTTCGCGCGACGTTTCGAGGACCACGGCGTACTGATCACGGGCGGGGCGCGGGGTATCGGCGAGGCGACGGCCCGCCGCCTCGCCGCCGAGGGGGCCCGCGTCCTGATCGCGGACGTGGACGCGGACCAGGCGGCCAGGACCGCCGAGTCCATCCCGGGCGCGGAGTCCATCGGCTGCGACGTGGCCGACCGTACGGCGGTCGAGACGGCCGTCGCGTACGCCGTCGAACGCTTCGGAACCCTGGACGTACTGGTCAACAACGCCTTCTCGTGCAGCCCGGACACCCCGCTGCTGGAGGACCAGCCGGACGACACCTGGTACCGGGACCTGGACATCTGCCTGACGGGGGCCTTCCGCTGCGCCCGCGCCGCGGTGCCGCACCTGGCCGCGTCCGGCCGGGGCGCGATCGTCAACATCGGCTCCGTCAACGCCGAGCAGTCCTTCGGCAACCACGCCTACAGCGCGGCCAAGGCGGGCCTCGCCTCGCTGACCCGCACCCTGGCGGCCGACCTGTCCCCGCGCGGCGTACGCGTCAACCAGATCAACCCGGGCACGATCCGCACCCGCGCATGGGCCGGCCGCGAGGCCGGTCTCGAAGCGCTGAGCCGCGTCTATCCGCTGGGCCGGGTGGGCGAGCCGGAGGACATCGCGGCGGCGGCGGCGTTCCTGGCCTCGCGGGACGCGGCCTGGGTCACGGGCACGACGCTGCGGGTGGACGGCGGCCTGCTGGCGGTGAACACGGCGTTCGCCCAGGCGGTGGGCGAGGACTGACCGGCCGCTCGGACCGCTTCGGCTAAGCGGCGCCCACGGCCACGCAGAACTCATTCCCCTCCGGGTCGGCCATCACCAAATGGCCGTCGCACTCCTCCACGACCGCCGCCCCCGCCGCCACCAGCCGCTGTGACTCGGCCCTGATCCGGGCCCACCGCTCTTCCTGGCTGCCCTGCCCCGACACCCGGATGTCTATGTGGAGCCGGTTCTTCGCCGTCTTCGGCTCCGGCACCTTGAGGATGCTCAGCCGCGGTCCGACGCCGTCGGGCGCGCAGAGCCACGCCCCGTCGTCCACGGAGTCGTCCTCCGGCAGGCCGAACGACGCGTGCCACTCCTCGCGGGTCTTGAAGGGGGCGGGCGGGGGCTCGTCCACGTACCCCAGGGCAAGCTTCCAGAAGTCGGCGAGCCGCTTCGCGTCCGTACAGTCGAAGGTCAGATCGAAGTTGGCTGTCATGATCCGACGGTACTGTCCGCCACTGACAATCGACTGTCTACGAGGCGGTTTCGGGGCTGCTCGGCAGCAGGCCCCGCAGTGCTTCCAACAGCTGTGGTCCGACCAGGTGCGCGACGGCGTCGGTGACGGCATCGGCCAGCGGGGGCGAGGCCTCGGTCATCAGCCGGCGTGCCTTGTCGGTGAGTGCCACTTCGATGCCGCGCCGGTCGCCGCACGTCGAGTTCCGGGCGACCAGCCCGTAGCGATGGAGGCAGGCGACCTGGTAGGTCAGCCGGGTCTTGGGGCGGCCCAGGAGCTCTGCGATCCGTGTCATCCGCAGGCCGGCGGGCTGGTCGGCCAGCAGGCACAGCACCAGGAACTCGTCGTGCGAGACGCCGAGTTCCTCCTTGACCCGCGCGTGGAGCTGCTGCTCGATCGCGCCGGCTGCGGCCAGCAGGTGCATCCAGGCGCGCAACTCGTCCGGTAGCAGCCCACTCCGGCCCGCGTCGGGGCATCCGGGCAGGTCGGCGGGGTCGGAAGCGTGGGCCACAGTTGAAGCGTACTCGTTGTCCAGAATTGGATTACCGGCTAGCGTGTGGTCATACAAATTGGGCCCCTTCTGGTAGTCCGTCGTGCCGTATGCCCATCAATTCCCGTTCACAGGAGAGAACATGACCGTCGTCGTCGAAACAGGCATCTGGCAGCTCGACACCGCCCGCTCCACCGTTGCCTTACGGCACAAGTCCATGGGGGGCATGATGACGGTGAAGGGCGTGTTCACCTCCTTCACCGGCGAGGGGGAGGTCCGGCCCGACGGATCCGCACTCGGCACGCTGACTCTGGACGCCGCGTCCCTGGACACCAAGAACCCCAAGCGCGACACGCATCTGCGCTCCGCCCAGCTCTTGGACGTGGAGAAGCACCCCGCCATCACCTTCACCGTTCTCAGCGCCGTGCCCGGCGACGACAGCACGGTCAAGATCTCGGGTGAGCTGACCGTGCTCGGCGTCGGCGTGCCGCAGTCCTTCACCGCGCGCCTCACGGACGTGGGCCCTGACGGAGTCACCGTGAACGGGGAGCTGTCGCTGAGAGACCGGAAGCAGTTCGGCATGGTCTGGAACCCGTTGGGCATGATGAGCGGCCCGACCACCGTCACCGCCACTCTCCGCTTCGTGCGCGCCTCGGTGTAAGAGGTCGCCTTCTCCGTATGAGAGCCCCTCGCGGGCGGCGAGTCAGGGGGTCGGGATGCCGGCCGGCCGGGCAGGGCGGCCCAGGCGGACCGGCACGCCCGGTGAGTACAGCACGCTCACCGGCTCCCCCGCCGGAGGCCGCAGTCCGGCCGCCGCCACGAGGTCCTCCTCGCACTCGATCAGCTCCGCCCGGTGCAGTGGCCAGCGGGGGTGGTCGTTCGGCAGATACGCCGCTTCGCCGAAGAAGGCGTTGTGCATGCCCCACCGCGCGGTCAGGAAGTGCTCCAGCTCGGTGGGTTCGTCGATGCGTTGGCCGGTCCGTATGGTGATCCGGCTGTGTGCGCCGCGCGGTCCCGGCCAACGCCGCGAGCTGGTATAGCTGATGGTGCCGCCTTCGGCGCGGACGGCCATACGGGACCACAGGTAGGGCAGCCGGAAAACGGCTCGCCCCATCACCACCGGCACCAGACGTGCGGCGTCCAGCGAGCAGAAGACCACGCCTCGGCGCCCGTGCGTGTCCACGGAGTACAGGCGCACATTGGTCTCCGGGAATGTGCCGAGGTAGGGGACCCCGGGCAACCGCAGCCAGCCGACCCGGTGCATCCGGAAGGCGACCAGGCCGACGTAGGTGACTCCGTCGAGCGTGTCGGGAACGGTCCCGGCCGGCAGCAGCCCGGCCACGACGTCCGGGTCCACGGCCCAGTGGACGAAGGCCAGGTCGCGCCACCACTGGGTGAGCAGCGGGCTCCGTATGGCTGCAGGGGCGTCGGGCGTGACGGGCTGCGGGACCGGGACCGGGGGCGTGATCGGCATCGCGCCAGCATCGCAGACGCGCGGGCGGCCGGTTTGGCGTGTTTGGCGTGCCTGGCGTGCTTGTCGGAGGGGCGCGGTGTCTGCCGGTGGTAAGGGAAGTGCGGTGAAGGTCAGGTGGGCAGGATCGAGCGTCCGGCGAGGGCGCGGAGGGCGCGGAGGGTGCGGAAGGGGTAGAGGGGGCAGCGCGGCTGAGTACCTCGTTGCGCGGGACGAACCGCCACACCAAGCGGACCCGCCGTCAGCCCGCGCGCAGCATCAGGCCGATGCCCACCACCATCAACGCCGCCGCCGCGATCCGCGGGGCCCCGAACCGTTCCTTGAACAACAGCGCCCCGATCGCCGCACCCACGATGATCGACGACTCCCGCAGCGCCGCGACCGGAGCGAGCGGCGCCCGGGTCTGCGCCCACAGCACCAGCCCGTACGCCACGATGGACAGCGCCGCCCCGAGTAGTCCGCGTGCCGCGTGCGGGCGCAGCTGGGCGAGAAGGCGACCCCGGTGGACGTGGAGCGCGTACGCCGGGATCAGCAGGCCCTCCAGGATCATCAGCCAGGCGATATAGCCGAGGGGCGTGCCCGAGGCGCGTACGCCCACGCCGTCCACGACCGTGTACGCGGCGATCGACAGCCCGGTCGCCAGCGCGGCCAGCAGTGCCGACCAGTGCGGGCGCGTCCCGGAGCCCTTGATGCCCCACACGGCCACACCCACCAGGCCCGCCGAAGCCAGCGACACCCCCGCCAACTGCCAGCCGCCCAGCCGCTCCCCGACGAACAGCGCCGCGAGCAGGGTGACCACCAGGGGTGCCGTCCCGCGCGCGACCGGATACATCTGGCCGAAGTCGCCCAGGGTGAACGACCGCATCAGCAGCGCCTGGTAGCCGATGTGGATCACCGCGGAGGCGACCAGATACGGCCAGGCGGCGGCGTCGGGCAACGGGACGAAGCAGGCGAGCACCGCCCCGATGACCGCGCCGCCGCCGGTGATCAGGGTGAAGGCGAGCAGCTGATCACGGATGGTGTGCGCCAGCGCGTTCCAGGTGGCATGCGTGACCGCGGCTATCAGGACAGCCGCGGCGACGAGAACCGTCACGCCAGGCGCTCGCGTACGTCCACGAGTGTGCCGCCCGCGTGGGCGATCAGCGTCGCGGGGTCGAGCGGAAAGACGGCGTGCGGAGTCCCGGCCGCCGCCCACACCACCTCATGGTCGAGCAGCCCGCGATCGGCGAGCACCCGGGTCCTGGTGGCATGCCCGAAGGGCGGCACACCACCGATCGCGTACCCCGTGGTCTCCCGCACCAGCTCGGCGTCGGCGCGCTTGACGGCCCCGGCGCCGAGCTCCTCCCGTACGCGCTCGACATCGACCCGCGACGAGCCGTCCATCAGCACCAGCACCGGCACCCCGTCCGCCTGGAAGATCAGCGACTTGACGATCTCGCCGACACCGCAACCGATCGCGGCGGCGGCCTGGACGGCGGTACGCGTGGCCTCGGGAAAGCGCCGCACCGGGACATCGAGCCCCAGCTCGCGGAGGGCTTCGGCGAAACGGGGATGCGCGGCGGTGCCGTCGTGAGTACTCATGGCCCGCACGCTATCGGCGGCTGTACGGGCCACGCGAGCGGCTTTACCGGGGAAGTGGTGCCAGTTGGCCGGCTGTCGGGTCAGCGGGCCTGCGGCACCTGGGCCACCACCGGGCCAAGGCCCCGGTCGAGCACGTGCATGTGATCGACGGCCGTGTTGCCCCTGCCTTGCCCTCGCCGGTGACCTGCGGTTTTGCTTTTATACGCCAGCGCCTGCCACGACGAGTGCCAGCGGGAGACAGTACGCTGAGCCCAGCAAGAACCAGGCCCGCCGCGCAGGTTCAGGGAGGTGCGACATGACCGCCGAGATGGTTGCTCCCGCGTGGATGCACGAACAGATCACGGCGCAGCAATACGACTCCTGGTCCGAGGAACAGTGCGTGGGCATCGAGATCGTGGATGGAATGGTCGTTGTGAGTCCCAGCGCGTCCAAGAGGCACCATCGCCTGGCCCGGATCCTGGCGAACGCTCTGGAGGCCGCTGCGGGACCCGAGTGGAACGCGGATACGGACTTCGACGTCCGGCTGCAGGATGTGCCGCTCACGAATCGTCGTCCGGATGTCGTCGTGTACCGGGCGGACACGATTGACATCATGCCCACCCGGCCTGAGCACGTGCTGCTGGTCGCCGAGGTTGTCTCGCCGGGTTCTGAGACCACTGACCGGATCGTGAAGGTCGACCAGTACGCCAAAGCCGGGATCGCTTTCTACTGGCGGGTCGAGCAGGCCGCGACCGGCGTTCCGCTGGTGTACACCTATGTTCTCGACCCAGCGACCAGGTCCTACCGAGACGGAGATATGTTCACCGGCAAGGTGAAAGTTTCCGCGCCTTTCCCGGTTGAGATCGACCTCGGCCAGCTCTGACACCCCTGGACCGGGACGGCCGGGTTCAGCGAAGGGGCTGATGGACCGGACGCGGGGGCACGGGGGCACGTCTTGTGCTGGTCCTCGGGACAGAGGAACTCAAGGCGGTTCTCGTGGCAGTCAGCGGCGTAGAAACGTCGATGGCCTGGGAAGTTGTCATCCCATATCACCTTGACGCCCAGGGCAGTCAGCCGCGCGGCCAAGCCGTCGATGTCAGCGACCAGGATGCCAGGGTGTCCTTTACGGGATGGACGGAAGTCCTCCTCGACGCCCAGGTGGATCTCCAGGGTGTCTGAGCGCACCCACAGGCCCCCGCGAGCCGCGAGCACCGGGGGTTTCCGGAGCTCGGTCATGCCCAGCACGTCCACGTAGAAGCGGCGGCACACCTCCTCCTCGCCCGGGGGCAGGGCGAGCTGCACGTGATGCAGCCCGAGGCCGAAGGGGGACGTCGCCTCGGTGGACTCGTAGGGCAGTACGCGCTGACGCTCACTCATGGTCGACGGTCCCTTTCATCCGTGAGGGCCGTGCCTTCGCCCCACCTGTACCCGTCCCGCCGACGTACGGCGCCGATGCCTCGGGCGGGGGAGTCCCGCCCGAGGCCGGGCCGACGATCCCGCGCAGTGGGTCAGCCCGCCCGCAGTACCTGCGCCACCACCGGGCCCGCCGCGTCGCCGCCGTGGCCGCCCGCCTCGACCACCGCTGCCGCCGCCAGGTCGTCGGCGAAGCCGGTGAACCAGCTGTTCGACTTTCCTTGCCCGTCGACCTCCGCGGAGCCGGTCTTCGCGCCCTTGTCGCCGTTGCCGGCCTCGGCCATGGCCTTCGCGCCCGTGCCGTTCCCCGTCGCGGCGGCGCGCATCAGGTCTCGCAGCGCCTGGGCGACGGAGCCCGGGAGCGGCGTGGCCGTGGCCAGTTCACGGTCGTCGAGGGACTGAGGGACGATCACCGGCTGTCGGAAGCTGCCCTTCTTCGCGGTCGCGGCGATGGACGCCATGTTGAGCGCGTTCATCGTGATCTTGCCCTGTCCGATGTACGAGGCCGCGGTCTCCCCGCCCGACGACTCGGGGACGCTGCCGTCGCGGGTGACGATGCCCGTCTGCCAGTCGAGACCTATGCCGAAGTACTTGCCGGCCGTCTCGCCCAGCGCCGTACCGGCGATCTTCTTCTTGGTGAGCGGCGTGATCGCCTTGATGAAGGTGGTGTTGCAGGAGCGGCGGAAGCTGTCCTTGAAGGTGGCGTTCGGGATCTCGAACTTGTCCAGGTTCTGGAACGTCACCCCTTCCCACCCGACGGTCGGCGGGCACTCCACCGGCGCGCTCGGCCCGCTGACCACCCCGTTGATCAGCATCATCGCCGCAGTCACGATCTTCATCGTGGAGCCGGGCGCCTGCGCGCCCTGCACCGCCGTGTTGAAGCCGCCCGCCGGGCTGTTGGCGATCGCCCGTATCTCACCCGTACTCGGCTTGATCGCGACGACCGACGCCTGGCCGTACTTCTTCACCGCGGTCTCGGCGGCAGCCTGCACATCCGCGTCGATCGTGGTCGTCAGCTTGCCCTCCTTGCCCTTGGCCAGGGTCAGCAGGGTCTGGTCGGCCGTGGCCGCGTCCGCGGACGCGATGACCAGTTCGACGCCGGGCGTGCCGCCCGCCGTCGCGCCGTACTTCTTGCGCAGCGCGTCCAGGACCGGACCGAGCGACGGGTACTTCTCCGCCGTCAGCTCCCGGCCCTTGCGGTCGACCGCCTTGATCGGCGGGGACGAGGCCCCGCCCGTCTTCAGGCTCGCGCCCTTCGTCAGCTTCGGGTGGACCACTGTCGGCAGCCAGTCGACCAGCGGCTTGCCGGAGGTCAGCCCGCGCACCACGGTCAGTTCGGAGGAGTACGACCAGGGCATGCTCTTGCCCCCGTGCGTCACGGTCGCCTTGACCGTGAACGGCACCTTCGCGCCGACCGCCGTGCCCGGGGTGATCACGGCCTTGGAGACACTCGCCTGCGCGCTGTACCCGGAGAGCAGCGGCCCGGCCTCTGCCGCGTTGTTGGTCAGCTCCGCGGCCTTCGGACCATTGCCCGCCGCCCACGCCGCCAGGAAGTCCTTCGCCGTCTCGTCGATCTCGTCCGCGCTCGGCGGCCCGGTCTTCGCGGACGCGGTCGTACTGTCCGTACCGTCGTCGCCGGTCAGCCCGCCGTACAGGTTGTAGCCGCCATAGCCCACGCCACCGGCGACCACCACAAATATCCCGCCGACGACGGCGACCTTCACTCCGCTGCGCATCTTTTGCGGTCCCCTCCCCGGGAGCGTCCCCCAAGCACACTTGTTGAAAAGCGTGTTCAAGGACCTGGATCCGCTGCACTCTACGGGACAGGAGTGAACAGGGCCCGAGGCCGTTATAGGACCGCGACGATCGTGCCCT
The DNA here is from genome assembly GCF_044548015.1 of Streptomyces sp. NPDC052236. Lineage (NCBI taxonomy): Bacteria > Bacillati > Actinomycetota > Actinomycetes > Kitasatosporales > Streptomycetaceae > Streptomyces > Streptomyces sp. NPDC052236. The sequence continues at coordinate 24,862 of NZ_JBIUBL010000011.1, forward strand.
GATTCAGACCCAGGTATCCAGCCACATCCGATTGCGCCAGTCCTCCACCGGAATCGACGTCCCCGTGTACAGCGGATAGAAGTAAATGAAGTTCCAGATGATCAGCAGCACCAGCACTCCGGCACCGATCGCGCCCAGCGCCCTCCGCCGCTCGTCCGACCCCGGCGGCCCCAGCATCGCGCCGATCATCATCGCCACCGCCAGGCACAGGAACGGCACGAACACCACCGCGTAGAACAGGAAGATCGTGCGCTCCTGATAGAAGAACCAGGGCACCCACCCCGCCACGATCGCCCCCGCGATCGCCCCCGCCCGCCAGTCGCGGCGGAACAGCCAGCGCCACAGGATGTAGCAGACCGCGAAACACGCCGCCCACCACAGCATCGGCGTCCCCAGCGCCAGCACCTCGCGCGCGCACTTGTTCGCCGCGTCCGCCGGGCAGCCGTCCACGCCCGCTTTCGGGTCCTCGTAGAAGAACGAGACCGGGCGGCCCAGCACGATCCAGCTCCACGGGTTCGACTCGTACGTGTGGCCCGAGGTCAGATTGACGTGGAAGTCGTAGACCTCCGTCTCGTAGTGCCACAGGCTCCGCAGCCAGTCCGGCAGCCACGTCCAGCTGCCGCCCCGGCCCTGCGTCTGCGCCCAGTTCCTGAAGTAGCCCTTGTCCGTGACGATCCAGCCCGTCCACGACGCGATGTACGTGAGCACCGCGACCGGGATCGTCGACACGAACGCCGGCACCAGGTCCTTCTTCAGCACCGCCAGGTACGGCCGTACCGCGCCCGCCGTCCGCCGCGCGCCCACGTCCCACAGGACCGTCATCAGCCCGAACATGGCCATTACATACAGGCCGTTCCACTTCGTGCCCGCCGCCAGGCCCAGCATCACGCCCGCCGCCAGCCGCCACGGCCGCCAGCCCAGCCGCAGCCTCTCCGCGACCATCGCGTCCGGCCGCAGCACGCCCTCCTCGTCCGTCTCCAGCGCCGCCGCGAGCCGCCTGCGCGCCCAGTCCCGGTCGATCACCAGACAGCCGAACGCCGCCAGCACGAAGAACATCAGCACCTGGTCGAGCAGCGCCGTGCGGCTCATCACGAAGTGCAGGCCGTCCACCGCGAGCAGCGCGCCCGCCAGGCAGCCCAGGAACGTCGAGCGGAACAGCCGCCGGCCGATCCGGCAGAGCATCAGCACCGACAGCGTGCCGAGTACGCAGACCATGAACCGCCAGCCGAACGGCGTGAACCCGAAGATCTGCTCCCCGAACCCGATCACCCATTTGCCGACCGGCGGGTGCACCACATAGCCCGGGTCGGTCGGCACCGTCACCGCGTCCGGGTTCGCCAGGATCGTTTTGTCGATGTCCTTCGGCCAGCTGCCCTCGTAGCCCTGATTGATCAGCGCCCAGGCGTCCTTGGCGTAGTACGTCTCGTCGAATATCACCGCGTCCGGCTTGCCGAGGTTCCAGAACCGCAGCACCCCCGCGACCAGCGCCACCAGCAGCGGCCCGCCCCACGCGGACAGCCGTAGCAGCAGCTGGGCGCCCCTGGCCGAGATGCCGAACACGGGCCACAGCCCCTCGGACGGCCGCGCGTACGGCGGCACCAGGCGTTCACGCAGCCCGATCACCGGCCGGGGCACGTAGCCGAATCGGCGCAGCCTGCGCTGCCAGCCGGGGGGCTGCTGATCGGCTTCCTTGCCCTGCAGGGTCTGTGGCGCGGTACTGGTCACCGCGCCATCGTAGGGAACGCGACTGTGCGAGTGGTGCGTCCGGTCCTGCGAGGATGGCAGACGTGACAACTGATCTGCCCCGTGAGACGACCCCCGGACCCACCACAGGCGTACTGGTACTGGCCGGAACCCCCATCGGCGACGTCGCCGACGCGCCACCCCGGCTCGCCGCCGAACTCGAGCGCGCCGACGTGATCGCCGCCGAGGACACCCGGCGGCTGCGCCGCCTCACCCAGGCGCTCGGCGTGCACACCCGGGGCCGGGTCGTGTCGTACTTCGAGGGCAATGAGTCGGCCCGTACGCCGGAACTGGTCGAGGCGCTGACCGGCGGCGCCCGCGTGGTGCTGGTCACCGACGCCGGCATGCCGTCCGTCTCCGACCCCGGCTACCGGCTCGTCGCCGCAGCCGTCGAGAAGGACATCAAGGTCACGGCGGTGCCGGGCCCGTCCGCCGTACTGACCGCGCTCGCCCTGTCCGGGCTGCCCGTGGACCGCTTCTGCTTCGAGGGCTTCCTGCCGCGCAAGGCCGGCGAGCGCCTGAGCAAACTGCGCGAGGCCGCGGGCGAGCGGCGCACCCTCGTCTACTTCGAGGCCCCGCACCGGCTGGACGACACGCTCGCCGCGATGGCCGAGATCTTCGGCGCCGAGCGCCGCGCCGCCGTCTGCCGCGAGCTGACCAAGACGTACGAGGAGGTCAAGCGCGGCGGCCTGGGCGAGCTCGCGGCCTGGGCGGCCGAAGGCGTACGCGGCGAGATCACCGTCGTCGTGGAGGGCGCCCCCGACGCGGCGCCCGGCGACCTCGACGCGGCGGAACTGGTGCGCAGGGTGCGGGTGCGCGAGGAGGCGGGGGAGCGGCGCAAGGAGGCCATCGCGGCGGTCGCCGCCGAGGCGGGGGTTCCCAAGCGGGAGGTGTTCGATGCCGTCGTCGCGGCAAAGAACGCGGATCGTCCGGTTCCCTCGAACGGCAGCGAACGGTAAAGGACTATCGTGAAAGGCAAAGCGCAGACCGTGTCCTGGGCCATTTCCGCATGGAGTGGGCCAAGAGCAGGCCATTAATCGGCAGGCGCTGATGCGCTCTTGCCGGAATGGGCGTCCACTGGACCAGTGGAAAGGAGCTGGCATGAGTGAGATCACAGGCACCGCCAAGGTCCACGAGGCGTATGCCTTTGCTTGTATGCGATGCGGGCACGGTTGGGAGCAGTCCTACGAGATAGAGCATCACGTCGACGCCACGGGCCACGAATTCGTTGTCTACCGGGCCGGCGGCGAGCGGGTGCCCTCCCCGCTCTCGAGCCCGAGCTGCGTCAACTGCGGCGGGCACGTCGTACGGATCATGCGGTCCGGACAGGTCTCCTCGGTGCTGGACCTGATGGAGCAGGCGGCGGCGCCGCCGGTGTCGCCCGCCGGGCCGATACCCAAGGCGGGCGAGCGGGCAGAACGGACCGACGAGGGAGGGCGGCCGGAACAGCCTGCGCAGACCGCGCCCGGCGAAGATCATCACTGGCACCTCTCCGACCTCCTGCGCCCCTTCCATCACCGCAAATGAGAGTGGGCGCGCGCCCCTCGCGGATGGCCGCGCACAGGCCCTCGCACGGGGCTTCGCACGGAGCCTCGTAGGATCGCGGCCATGACCTCGAAGTCCGTCCCGCCGCCGCTGCCCGAACCGCTCGGCGTGCCGGTCGCCGATTCGCACACCCACCTGGACATGCAGGAGGGCACTGTTGAAGAGGCGCTGGCGCGGGCAGCGGCGGTCGGCGTGACGACCGTCGTCCAGGTGGGCTGCGACCTCAAGGGCTCCCGCTGGGCCGTGGAGACGGCCACCGCCCACGAGAGCGTGCATGCCGCCGTCGCCCTGCACCCCAACGAGGCCCCCCGCATCGTCCACGGGGACCCGGACGGCTGGTCGCGGCAGGGCGCGCGCGAAGCCGGCGGGGACGGCGCGCTGGACGACGCCCTCGCCGAGATCGACCGGCTCGCCGCCCTCCCGCAGGTGCGCGCCGTCGGCGAGACCGGCCTCGACCAGTTCCGTACGGGCGCGGACGGCATCGCCGCCCAGGAGCGTTCCTTCCGGGCGCACATCGAGATCGCCAAACGGCACGGCAAGGCCCTGGTCATCCACGACCGCGACGCGCACGCCGACGTACTGCGGATTCTCGCCGAGGAAGGCGCGCCCGAACGCACCGTCTTCCACTGCTATTCCGGCGACGCGGAAATGGCCGAAGTGTGCGCGGCCAAGGGCTACTTCATGTCCTTCGCCGGCAATGTGACCTTCAAAAACGCCCAGCCGCTGCGCGACGCCCTCGCCGTCGCCCCCACGGAACTCGTACTCGTCGAAACGGACGCGCCCTTTCTGACCCCCGCGCCCTACCGCGGACGGCCCAATGCGCCGTATCTCATTCCCCTCACGCTGCGCGCGATGGCGGCGGTCAAGGGACTCCACGAGGACACGCTGGCCGAGGCGATCTCCGTCAATACGGCGCGCGCCTTTGATTACTGAGCGTGCAAGCCGAGCGCGGCCGGGCAGCGTAGCGCGGCGACACTCTGTAGTCGAATCATCTTGGAACGTGACCGCAGCTCCGCTAGTCTCCCGGCGTCGTGAGCACTTCGCAGGGCAGTCACCGCGCCACGCGTGAGCCTCGCCGCGACGAGGCGAGGACAGTGGAGCCGTACGAGAGCCACCCGGACCTCTGGGGGTTCCTGGATCCGTACGCTCCGGCGTACGAGCTACGCCAACCCGTCACACCCCCCGTCGGCGGGCGCGCCGAAGCCCGTCGCGCCGCCCGGCGCCGCAGAGCCGCGGCACGGCCCGAAACCCTGCGCCGCCTCGTCCCGCAGGCCCTCGTCGTCGCCTTCCTGGCCGGCGGCACCTCCGCCTTCGTCGCCGCCGACAAGGCCGTACGCATCGACGTCGACGGCGTGCCGCGCACCCTGCACACCTTCGCCGACGACGTCCGCGAGCTCCTGGCGGACGAGGGCCTCGATGTCGGCGCGCACGACCTCGTCGCCCCGGCGCCCGGCGCGCCCCTGACCGGCGGCGACGAGATCACCGTCCGCTACGGGCGGCTCGTGACCCTCACCCTGGACGGGCAGCCGCGCCGCGTGTGGACCACCGCCCACACCGTCGAGGAGGCCCTGCGCGAGCTGGGCGTGCGGGCCGAGGGCGCGTATCTGTCCCTCGCGCGGTCCCTGGTGATCCCCCGCGCGGGCCTCACCCTGAACGTACGGACCGAGCGGACCGTCACCTTCCTGGCCGACGGGCGCGAGCGCACCATCCGTACGAACGCGGCGAGCGTGCGCGAGGCGCTGGCCGACGCGGGCATCGAGCTGCGCGGCCAGGACACCACATCCGTACCGCCCGGCCGCTTCCCGCGCGACGGCCAGACCATCACCGTCATGCGGATCACCCGTGGCAAGGAGGTCAGCGAGGAGCCCATCGACTTCCGCGTGCACCGGACCGAGGACGCCTCGCTGTTCGCCGGGACCGAGGTCGTCGTACGACAGGGCAGACCCGGCGCGCTCCGGGTCACGTACGCCGTGCGGACGGTCAACGGTGTCCGGCAGAAGCCACGGAAACTTGCCGAGGAGGTGGTCCGGGAGCCCGTTACCCAGCGGGTGAGGTTCGGCACCAGGCCGCTGCCCGACTCCGTACGCGGCGCGGACAGGCTGAACTGGGACGGGCTCGCCCAGTGCGAGTCGGGCGGGCGGCCGGAGGCGGTCGACGCGTCGGGGCACTACGGCGGCCTGTACCAGTTCGACACCGGTACCTGGCAGCGTCTTGGCGGCAAGGGCAGACCGCAGGACGCGCCCGCCGCGGAGCAGACGTACCGGGCGAAGAAGCTGTACGTACAAAGGGGGGCGAGTCCGTGGCCGCATTGCGGCCGTAGGCTGTATCAGTGAGTACCACTGAGCCCGACGCACTCCTCGGCCCCGCCGACATCCGTGAAATGGCCGCAGCGCTGGGCGTACGCCCCACCAAGCAGCGCGGCCAGAACTTCGTCATCGACGCCAATACGGTCCGGCGGATCGTACGGACCGCGGGGGTGCGCGAGGACGACATCGTGGTGGAGGTCGGGCCAGGGCTCGGCTCGCTGACGCTGGCGCTGCTGGAGGCGGCGGACCGGGTCGTCGCCGTCGAGATCGACGATGTGCTGGCGGGCGCGCTGCCGGCGACGATCGCGGCGCGCATGCCGGGGCGCGCGGACCGCTTCACGCTGGTGCACTCCGACGCGATGCGGGTGCGGGAGCTGCCGGGGCCGCCGCCGACCGCGCTGGTCGCGAACCTTCCGTACAACGTGGCCGTGCCCGTACTGCTGCACATGCTGGAACGCTTCCCGACGATCGAACGCACGCTGGTCATGGTCCAGGCGGAGGTCGCGGACCGGCTCGCGGCCGGGCCGGGCAACAAGGTGTACGGGGTGCCTTCGGTGAAGGCGAACTGGTACACGGAGGTCAAGCGGGCGGGGTCCATCGGGCGCAGCGTCTTCTGGCCGGCGCCCAATGTCGACTCGGGCCTGGTGTCGCTGGTGCGGCGGGCGGAGCCGGTGCAGACGACGGCGTCGAAGGCGGAGGTCTTCGCGGTGGTCGACGCGGCCTTCGCGCAGCGCCGCAAGACGCTGCGGGCGGCGCTCGCGGGGTGGGCGGGGTCCCCGGTGGCGGCGGAGGCGGCGCTGGTCGCGGCGGGGGTCTCGCCGCAGGCGCGCGGGGAGTCACTGACGGTGGAGGAGTTCGCCCGGATCGCGGAGGCGAAGGCGTGAGCGTTACGCGACGGGCCCAGGTCCGGGTCCGGGTTCCGGCGAAGGTCAATGTCCAGCTGGCAGTGGGCGCCGCGCGCCCCGACGGCTTCCACGACCTCGCCAATGTCTTCCTCGCGGTCGGCCTGTACGACGAGGTCACGGTGACGGACGCCGACGCGCTGACGATCACCTGCGCCGGTCGTGACGCGGACCAGGTCCCCCTCGACCGTACGAACCTGGCGGCGCGGGCAGCCGAACTGCTGGCCGCGCGCCACGGCATCGACCCGCGCGTCCACATCCACATCGCGAAGGACATCCCGGTCGCGGGCGGCATGGCGGGCGGCAGCGCGGACGGCGCCGGGGCGCTGCTCGCGTGCGACGCGCTGTGGGGTCTCGGTTCCCCGCGCTCCGAGCTGCTCGACATCTGTGCGGAACTGGGCAGTGACGTTCCCTTCTCGCTGGTGGGCGGCGCGGCGCTGGGCACCGGGCGCGGTGAGCGGCTCACGGAGCTGGAGGTCGGCGGGGAGTTCCACTGGGTGTTCGCGGTGGCGGACGGCGGTCTGTCCACGCCCGCGGTGTACCGAGAGTTCGACCGCCTGACCGCGTCCGCGTCCGGGTCCACGTCCGCACCGGTCGCGGAGCCGGTCGCGTCGCCCGCGCTGCTGGAGGCCCTGCGCACGGGCGACGCGACCGCCCTGGCGGCGACGCTCGCCAACGACCTCCAGCCCGCGGCGCTTTCGCTGCGGCCCGGCTTGTCGGCGACGCTCGCGGCGGGCACGGCGGCGGGGGCGCTGGCGGCCCTGGTCTCGGGCTCGGGCCCGACGACGGCGTTCCTGACGAAGTCCCCGGAGACGGCGGCCGAGGTCGCGGAGGCCCTCCTCGCCTCGGGTACCTGCCGCACGGCGCGGGTGGCGCCGTCCCCGGCGGCGGGCGCGACGGTGGTGGGCGCGACGGCGGCGGGGGCCTGAGGGGTTTCTTGCGGGGCTCGGTCACCCCATGCCCCCGCCCCTGATCGATCAGCGGACGCCACCGCACGGCCCGGCGACTACCCTGGGATGTCGGTCCATCCCCCCGTACAGGAGCGAAATGGCAGTCAACCTGGTCAATGTCGAGGCAGTCAGCAAGGTGTACGGCACACGCGCCCTGCTCGACGGAGTCTCCCTCGGCGTGTCCGAGGGGGACCGCATCGGCGTCGTCGGCCGCAACGGCGACGGTAAAACCACCCTCATCCGCATGCTTGCCAAGCTGGAGGAGCCCGACACCGGCCGCGTCACCCAGAGCGGCGGCCTGCGACTCGGGGTGCTCACGCAGCACGACTCCCTCGACCCCGAGGCCACCGTCCGTCACGAGGTCATCGGCGACATGGCCGATCACGAGTGGGCGGGCAACGCCAAGATCCGGGACGTGCTCACCGGCCTTTTCGGTGATCTGCACCTGCCCGGCTTCGAGCACGGGCTCGACACCGTCATCGGGCCGCTCTCCGGCGGTGAGCGCCGCCGGATCGCGCTCGCCAAGCTGCTGATCGCCGAGCAGGACCTGATCGTCCTGGACGAGCCCACCAACCACCTCGACGTGGAAGGCATCGCCTGGCTGGCGACCCACCTGCGCACCCGCCGCTCCGCGCTCGTCTGCGTCACCCACGACCGCTGGTTCCTCGACCAGGTCTGTACGCGGATGTGGGACGTCCAGCGCGGTTCGGTGCACGAGTACGAGGGCGGCTACAGCGACTACGTATTCGCGCGGGCCGAGCGCGAGCGCATCGCGTCGACCGAGGAGACCAAGCGGCAGAACCTGATGCGCAAGGAGCTGGCGTGGCTGCGGCGCGGCGCCCCCGCCCGTACCTCCAAGCCCCGCTACCGCATCGAGGCCGCCAACGAGCTCATCGCCGATGTGCCGCCGCCGCGCGACACCTCCGCGCTGATGAAGTTCGCCAACGCCCGCCTCGGCAAGACCGTCTTCGAGCTGGAGGACGTTACCGTCCAGGCGGGCCCGAAGGTGCTGCTGACCGACCTCACCTGGCAGCTCGGGCCCGGCGACCGTATCGGTCTGGTCGGCGTCAACGGCGCGGGCAAGACCTCGCTGCTGCGCGCCCTGGCCGATGCGGCCCGCAGCGGCGGCGAGAAGCAGCCCGAGAAGGGCCGCGTCGTCGTCGGCAAGACGGTGAAGCTCGCGTACCTCTCCCAGGAGGTCGGCGAACTCGACCCCGCGCTGCGGGTGCTGGAGGCCGTGCAGCAGGTACGTGACCGGGTCGACCTCGGCAACGGCCGCGAGATGACGGCGGGTCAGCTGTGCGAGCAGTTCGGCTTCACCAAGGACAAGCAGTGGACGCCCGTCGGCGACCTCTCCGGCGGTGAGCGGCGCAGGCTCCAGATCCTGCGGCTGCTGATGGACGAGCCGAACGTCCTCTTCCTCGACGAGCCCACCAACGACCTCGACATCGAGACGCTGACCCAGCTGGAGGACCTGCTCGACAGCTGGCCGGGCACGATGGTGGTCATCTCCCACGACCGGTTCTTCATCGAGCGGACGACGGACCGGACTTTCGCGCTGATGGGTGACTCCACTCTGCGGATGCTGCCGCGCGGCATTGACGAATACCTGGAGCGCAGGCGGCGCATGATCGAGACCGCCGTGCCGAAGCCCGCCTCTGTGCCTACTGCTGCCGCGTCCGCCGGCAAGGAGAAGTCGTCGGGCGACGCTCGCGCGGCCAAAAAGGAACTACAGCGGATCGAACGGCAGCTGACGAAGATGTCCGACCGCGAGACCGTCCTGCACGCGCAAATCGCCGACAACGCCACAGATTTCGAGAACGTGGCGAAGCTCGACAAGGAGTTGCGTGAACTGATCGGCGAGCGCGATGTGTTGGAGATGCGCTGGCTGGAGCTGGCAGAAGATGCGTAGAGGCGGCGTGCAGGTCTCATAACGACGGCGTCACGGGCCGGTCCTCCCTTGGGTACAAAGGGGTGGACCGGCCCCTCTTACGCCTCCTTCCGGGTGATACAAAGAAGCCCCGCCCGACAGACGTACCAGTGCGGAATCCATGTCCGAAACGCTCCGTTCCTCAGGTCAATCGACCGCCGGAATTGCGGGGGAGGCCGATCGGGCAGCGGGCCGTACAAAGGGGGAAGTGCTGATGACTCAGCCGCCCAGCCAGCAACCGCCGCAGGGAGGCTTCGGAGCCCCCCAGGATCCGCAGCAGGAGATCCCTCAGCCGCCCGCGCAGCCGCCGCAGATGCCGCCAGCCCCGCAGGGGCCGCCGCAGACGCCGCCGCCCGCCGCGCCTCCTGCGGCACCTCCGGGGTACGGGTATCCGCAGACGGCGCCCGCCCAGCCCGGTTACGGCTATCCGCAGCAGGCCCCCGGCCAGCCGGGTCCGTACGCGCAGCAGCCAGGTCCGTACGCCCAGCCGGGTCCGTACGGGCAGCAGCAGGGGCCCTACGGCGGCTATCCGACCCAGCCGCAGTACCCCGGCGCGCCCACCCCGCCCGGTGGCGGCAGTGGGGGCGGCTTCTTCAAGGGCAAGCCCGGCATCATCATCGCCGCGGCGGTCGCCGCGCTGCTGGTGATCGGCGGCGGGACGTATTTCGCCCTCAGCGGCGGCGACGACTCGACGAAGGATGACGACAAGAACGTCAGCAAGAGCAGCGACGCGCCCCAGCCGACCGGCTCCGAGTCGGTCGACCAGGGCGACGGCAGCGGCGGTGGCCGCGATGCCGACGACGACCTCAACGCCGGGCGCCAGGACGGCGAGGCGAAGGTCCTGTTCCTGACGAAGAACGACGTGGACCTGCCGCGCAACGGCGCCGAGGTGTTCGGCCCGTGGGTCGCGGGCGACACCGTCGTCAAGGGCATGTACAAGGAGGTCGCCGGCTACTCGGTGACCGACGGCAAGAAGAAGTGGAGCATCCCGCTCGGCACCGAGATCTGTTTGGCGTCCGCCCAGACCACGGCCGACGGCAAGATGGTCATCGGGATCAAGGACAGCCTCACCGAGCGCGCCAAGTGCACCGTGCTCCAGATGATCGACCTCAAGACCGGCAAGGCGGGCTGGAAGAAGCCGATTCCCAAGGCCACCGGCGCCTTCGGCTCGCTCTCCGACTTCACCCTGTCGATCAGCGGCAACACGCTGGCCGCGGGCGGCAGCGGCAACTCCTACGGGTTCTCGATGACCGACGGCACCCAGCTCTTCAAGGGGCCGAGCGAGGGCTGCAAGCCCTTCGCCTTCGCGGGCGGACCCAAGCTGCTCGCCGCCGCGAGCTGCCCGACCTCCGACTACAACAAGCCCAAGCAGCAGCTGTCGGAGGTCGACCCGACGACCGGCAAGGCGAAGTGGACGTACAACGCCCCCCTTGGCTGGGAGATCGACAAGGTCTACTCCACGTCCCCGCTGGTCATCTCCCTGACCCAGCGCGAGCCGAAGAAGTGGTCGATCATCGCGCTGACCGACACCGGCCGGCAGCGCTCGCAGATCGACGGCGGCAAGGACAAGTTCCAGCCGCGCTGCGGCGGCGGGGGGCTCATCATCTTCGGTCAGAACCTTGAGGACTGCACCGGAGTGGCCGCCGACGCCACCCACTTCTACATGGCGACCGACCCCGCCAAGGCCGGCGGCGCCAACGAGGTCGTCGCATTCAACCTCGCCACCGGCAAGCCCGCCTGGCGTTCGCCCGTGGGCGGCGACAGCTCGATGACGCCGATCGGCATGGAGGGCGGCAACCTCCTGGTGTACGTGGAGCCGTCGTACGACAAGGGCGGCGCGGTCGCCACGATCGCGCCGACGGGTGGCGCGCCGAAGGTGCTGTTGCAGCACCCCGCCTCGACCGCCCAGATCGAGAACTCCTTCTTCTCGGCGCAGCTGGCGTACGCGGACGGCCGGTTCTTCATCGCCAACGGCCGGGTCAGCGCCAGCAACGACGCGGAGGAGAAGGAGACGAAGACCATGATGGCCTTCGGCAAGTGACCGCGTCATGAATCTTCAGACCCAGTCCCGCTCCAGCTCCCGCTCACTCTCGCTTTCTCCAGAGGTAAGCACGCCATGACGCAGCCACCGCAGCCACCACCGCAACCGCCGAACCAGCCGCCGAACCAGCCCCCGCAGGGAGGGTTCGGCGCTCCCCAGGACCCGCCGCCCGGCGGTTTCGGCGCCCCGGTGCCGCCCCCGCAGGACCCTTCGTACGGCTATCCCCAGACGCCCCCGCCGGGGCAGCCGCCGGGCCAGCCCGGCTACGGCTATCCGCAGGGCCCGGGACAGCCGCCCGGGTACGGCTACCCGCAGGGACCGCCGCAGGGTTCACCGCCGCAGGGTTACGGCTACCCGCCCCAGCCCATGCAGCCGCAGCCGCCCCAGCCCGGCGGCCCCGGCCCGGGCGGCGGCAAGAAGCTGAGCACGCAGATGCAGATCATCATCGCGGCGTCCCTCGCCGTGGTGCTGATCGTGGTCGGCGGCATCGTCGTCGCCTCCAGCGGCGGCGACGACGGCAAGAAGGACGAGAGCAAGAACAGCCAGGACGGCAAGACCGAGGGCTCGACCGGCGGCGACACGGGCGGCGACACCGGTGGCAAGGCCGCCGACGGCGCCGGCAAGGAGAAGGCCCCGGAGAACATCAACGCCAAGGTCGCCTTCCAGCTGCCGGAGCCCACGCGCACCGACCTCACCGCCGTCATGGGCTCCTGGATCACCGACAAGGCGTACGTCAAGCCCGGCGTGGAGTCCCTCGTCGGCTACGACCTGGCCAAGGGCACCCCGCTGTGGACCCTCCCGCTCCCGGGCCAGATCTGCGCGTCCTCACGCCATATGTCCGCGGACTTCAAGACCGCGATCGTCTTCGAGGCCGCCAAGCGGGTCGCGCCGAAGAACTACCAGCCGTGCACCGAGGTCGGCGTCGTCGACCTGTCCACCGGCAAGCTGCTGTGGAGCAAGTCCGTCAAGGGCGACGCCAGCGGCGACGACAAGTCCAACTTCAGCGAGGTCACCCAGAGCGGCACCACGGTCGCCGCGGGCGGCACCGACGGCGGCGCGGCCTTCGACCTCATCAGCGGTGCCAACCGCTGGAAGCCGACGGTCAACGCCGAGGGCTGTTACGACATGGGGTACGGCGGCGGCGAGGCGCTCGTCGCGGCCCGCAAGTGCGGTTCGTACGACAACCGGCAGGTCACCATCCAGGGCCTGAACCCCACCAGCGGCGCCCCGCTCTTCTCGTACAAGCTCCCCGCCGGTGTCGAGTACGCGGGCATCGTCTCCACCAAGCCGCTGGTCGTCGCCGCGGACGTCGGCGACACGGGCTCGCGCGGCATCTCGGACTTCTTCTCGCTGGACGACAAGGGCACGCTGCTCGCCAAGATCCCGGCGGCGGGCGAGAAGTACCAGGCGAGGTGCGATTCCACGGAGGTCGAGGCCTGCCAGAAGGTCGTCGTCGGCAACGGCAGGATCTATCTGCCGACCTCGGACCACGAGGGCTCGGGCGAGTACGGCGACACCAACGAGATCGTCTCCTTCGACCTCGCGACCGGAAAGCCCACCAGCGACCGGGCCGACGCGGGCGACCGGTACACGATGTTCCCGCTGCGCATGGACGGCGGAAACCTCATCGCGTACAAGTGGCCTCCGTACGACAAGGGCGGCCAGGTCGTGTCCATCGACGGGGCCACCTTCAAGCAGACGGTGCTGATGGAGAACCCGGCCGAGAAGTCGGTCCGGGAGGCGGAGACCAGTTTCTCCTCCGACTCCGCCGAGTACCGCTACGCCAACGGCCGCCTGTACATCGGGGCCACGCTGATGAGCAAGCCGCGACCGTCCTCGTCGTCGTTCGGGAAGAAGTACCTGTCCGTCGCATTCACCGCTGCCGATTGATAGCGCGGGCATGAGATGAGAGAGGAGGGCCCGCCGGCGAACCGGCGGGCCCTCCTCGCGTTCCGGCTCAGTAGTCGTCGTTGATCGGTGTGTTCACGATGTCGGACTCCTCGCAGGTGACGATGGTGCTCCCCTTGATTTTGCAGACGCGAATCCAGGCTTTCGTGGGAAAGCCGCCAGTGTCCGCGTAGGTCTCCCGATTGAGCCCGGTGCCCGAGCCGGTGGTGACCGTGTGCATGGGCCAGTAGCGGGTGCCCTGGCCAGTGGAGACGGTCACCAACTGGATCCCCACGAAGTGTCCGTCGGCCCGGGTGTCCTGGACGGAAAGCCCCACCGGGTCGAGCCGGTCGAAGCGCCAGGTCCAGCCGGCGACGGCCGTGGCCCACGTCGGGGTCACATACACCTTGGAGTTGGCCGCGGCGTGTGCCGGTGCCGCGAGAGCGGGCACGGCAACAGCGGCAATCACTGATGCCAGAACGACGGAAACACGTCGAAGGCGCATGAATTCTCTTCCGTTTGGATTTACTGCCCGATCGAGCCGGATCATCCTAGGGCAATAGCCTGGCCTTAGAGTTGCGGTTGGCGTGGCAACTTCCTCTGAACTGTGCGCATTTCTGCGCTTCGGCAGTTTCTGGTCCATGAGGGGAGCGCAATGTCGAACAAGCGTGTAGCTTGCCGGGTCAGGAGGGCCGGGGGGCCAGCTCCAGCGGGGATGGGGGTTGCTCGATGGGCGTGCGGCTCATTGTGGTCGACGATCACCGGCTGCTCGCCGAGGCACTCGCCTCGGCCTTGAAACTGCGGGGGCACCGGGTGCTCGCGGCGGCGGCTCCCGCGGCCGGTGCGGCCGAGCTGGTGGTCAGCAGGGCGCCGGAGGTGTGCCTGCTGGGCACGGCGGCGCCCGCCGAGCCGGGCGCCTTCGACCCGATCGTACGGATCAAACGGGAGCGCCCGCAGGTGGCGGTGGTGGTCCTGGGCCCCGTGCCGAGCCCGCGCGGAATCGCGGCGGCCTTCGCGGCGGGCGCGTCCGGCTATGTGCGTCACGACGAGCGCATCGAGGGCGTCGAGCGCGCGATGATCAAGGCCCGGGCGGGCGAGGCGGTGGTGGCCCCGCAGCTGTTGCAGGGCGCGTTCGCCGAACTGCTCAACCCGGCCGCCCAGCCGGACGACGAGGGGCAGCGGCTGCTGCAACTGCTCACACCGCGCGAGATCGAGGTGCTGGTCAGGGTCGCGGAGGGCGAGGACACCCGGCTGATCGCGGCGGGGATGGGGATCGCCCCGAGCACCGCGCGTACGCATGTGCAGCGGGTGCTGATGAAGCTGGGAGTGGGCTCCCGGCTGGAGGCGGCGGCGCTGGCCGCGCGCACCGGGCTGCTGGACCGGGCGACGATCCTTTCCGCGGCGGCAGCGGCGGCGTCCGCATCCGCGCCGTCGGCCGACCAGTAGGCGCTACGCGTCTGGGCGCTACACATCCGTCTTGCCCCGAGGGGGCCAGAATTTCCCTGCGCGCAGCCACTCGACATTGACGGATCATGTTGGCTTGTGGTTTGTTGTGTGTGTTTATGTTTGGTAGGAGGCCTTAGAGGGAGCTCCAGTGAAGAAAACGTCCACCCGGCTCGCCGACGGTCGAGAGCTGTTCTATTACGACTCCCGTGACGACGCGGTACGCGACGCCGTGGACGAGAGGCCGCTCGACCCCATCTCCACCAGCTCCGAGGTCCGCCGCGACCCGCTGCTCGGAGACTCGGTCGCCATCGCCTCGCACCGCCAGGGCCGCACCTATCACCCGCCGGCCGACGAGTGCCCGCTCTGCCCGTCCCGGGACGGGCGGCTCAGCGAGATCCCGGCCGCCGAGTACGAGGTGGCGGTCTTCGAGAACCGCTTCCCCTCCCTGGCCGGTGACTCCGGACGCTGCGAGGTCGTCTGCTTCACCTCCGACCACGACGCCTCGTTCGCCGACCTCACCGAGGAGCAGGCCGCGCTCGTACTGGAGGCCTGGACCGACCGTACCGCCGAGCTCGCCGAACTTCCGCAGGTCGAGCAGGTCTTCTGCTTCGAGAACCGGGGTGCCGAGATCGGCGTGACGCTGGGCCATCCGCACGGCCAGATCTACGGATACCCCTTCGTCACCCCGCGCACCGAGCTGATGCTGAACTCGGCCGCCGCCCACCGCGAGACGACCGGCCGCAACCTCTTCGAGGACGTCGTGGAGCGGGAGCTCTCCGAGGGCGCACGGGTCGTGCTGCGCGGCGAGCACTGGGTCGCCTTCGTGCCGTACGCCGCACACTGGCCGTACGAGGTGCATCTCTACCCGCTGCGGCGCACGCAGGACCTGCGCGGTCTGGACGACGCGGCGCGCACAGAGTTCCCACAGATCTATCTGGAACTCTTGAGGCGCTTCGACCGGATCTTCGGGGATGCCCAGCCGCTGACGCCGTACATCTCGGCCTGGCACCAGGCGCCGTTCCGCGACGCGCGCCGCAGCGACTTCGGGCTTCACCTGGAGCTTTTCACCATCCGCCGGACGCCTGGCAAGCTGAAGTTCCTCGCTGGTTCCGAGTCCGGTATGAGCGTATTCATCAATGATGTGCCGCCGGAGGCCGCGGCGGAGCGACTGCGAGAGGTGGCAAGCCGGTGACGAACCCGACTACGACTACGACTACGAACACGTACAAGTATCTGGTGACAGGCGGGGCCGGATACGTCGGCAGCGTGGTGGCCCGGCATCTGCTGGAGGCCGGGCACGAGGTGACCGTGCTGGACGACCTGTCCACCGGGTTCCGGGCGGGCGTCCCGGAGGGCGCGCGGTTCATCGAGGGCCGCGTCCAGGACGCCACCAAGTGGCTGGACCCCTCGTACCGCGCCGTGCTGCACTTCGCGGCCTTCTCGCAGGTCGGCGAGTCCGTCGCCAAGCCCGAGAAGTACTGGGCGAACAACGTCGGCGGGACGATGGAGCTGCTCGCGGCGATGCGGGACGCGGATGTGCGCACGCTCGTGTTCTCGTCCACCGCCGCGACCTACGGAGAGCCGGTCTCGACCCCCATCACGGAGGCCGACCCGACCGCGCCCACCAGCCCCTACGGCGCCTCCAAGCTCGCCGTCGACCACATGATCACGGGCGAGGCGGCGGCGCACGGCCTGGCCGCGGTCTCGCTGCGGTACTTCAACGTGGCGGGCGCGTACGGCGCGTCCGGCGAGCGCCACGACCCCGAGTCGCACCTCATCCCGCTGCTGCTGGACGTCGCCCTCGGCAAGCGCGCGTCGATCTCGGTGTACGGGGACAACTACCCGACCCCGGACGGCACCTGCGTACGCGACTACATCCACGTCGCGGACCTGGCCGAGGCACACCTGCGCGCACTGGACGCGGCGGCCCCCGGCGAGCACCTGATCTGCAACCTCGGCAACGGCAACGGCTTCTCGGTCCGCGAGGTCATCGAGACCGTGCGCGAGGTCACCGGCCACCCGATCCCGGAACTCGCCGCCGCGCGCCGCCCGGGCGACCCGGCGGTACTGGTCGCCTCCGCCGCCACGGCCCACGAACGCCTGGGCTGGCAGCCGCGCCGCGCCGGGCTCGCGGGAATCGTTTCGGACGCCTGGGCCTTTGCCCGCGAGAAGGAGAATGCGCGATGAGCGAGCTGCGCGAGGGTGTGTGGGCGGCCCCCGGCCGGGTCAACCTGATCGGTGAGCACACCGACTACAACGACGGCTTTGTGATGCCGTTCGCGCTGCCGCACACGACGGTGGCGACGGTACGGCGGCGCGACGACGGCGTACTGCGCTTCCAGTCGTCCGACGTCGCCGGTCCCGCCGTCGAACGCCGCATCGACGACCTGGCACCGGCGCGCGCCACGGGCAGCTGGACGGACTACCCCGCGGGGGTGGTGTGGGCGCTGCGCGAGGCGGGCCACGCGGTGGGCGGCGCGGACTTCCACTACGAGTCCACGGTCCCCACGGGCGCGGGCCTCTCGTCGTCGGCGGCGCTCGAAGTGGTGACCGCGCTGGCCCTGAACGACCTGTACGAACTGGGCCTGGAGCGCGGGCTGATGGCCAAGCTGTGCCAGCGCGCGGAGAACGCGTACGTCGGCGCGCCCACCGGCATCATGGACCAGACGGCCTCGGCGTGCTGCACGGCGGGCCACGCCCTGTACCTGGACACACGTGACCTGTCCCGGCGCCAGATCCCGTTCGACCTGGCCGCGCTGGGCCTGGAGCTCCTGGTCGTGGACACGCGCGTCAAGCACTCCCACAGCGAGGGCGAGTACGGCAAACGGCGCGCGGGCTGCGAGGCGGGGGCGGCGGCGCTGGGAGTGACGGCGCTGCGGGACATCGCGTACGAGGATCTGCCCACGGCCCTGTCGCGGCTGGACGACCCGGAGATCCGCGGCCTGGTACGCCACATCGTGACCGAGAACCGCCGGGTGGAACGAGTGATCGCCCACCTGGAGGCGGACGAGGTGCGCGCCATAGGCCCGGTCCTGACAGAGGGCCACGTGTCGCTGCGGGACGATTTCCGCGTCTCCTGCACGGAACTGGACCTGGTGGTCGACACGGCCCTGGCGGCGGGCGCGCTGGGCGCGAGGATGACGGGCGGCGGCTTCGGCGGCTCGGCGGTCGTCCTGGCGGACGCGTCGATGACACCGACGCTGACGGGGGCGATCCTGAAGGCGTTCGCGTCGGGAGGCTACGCGGAACCGCGCGTCTTCCCGGCGACGCCTTCGGCGGGCGCGACGCGTCTGTCCTGACGCAGGGGGTGCCGTGCTCTGTGCCCCCTGGGCGCAGGGCACCGCGCGCCGCAGCCCGGCAACCAGCGCCTGCCGGTTGCCGGGCTGCGGCGGGCTTCGCGCCGCGCAGCCGGCGCCTGGAGTTCCTGGGCGCGTCGGCGGGCTGAAAGTGTCCGGCCTCTGTCGGGGCGCTGCCCCGAACCCCGCTCCTCAATCGCCGGAGGGCTTGAGTTGCCGGTGGCCCGGCAAATCAGGCCCGTCTGGGGGTACTCCCCCTACGCCTAGCGGCGTGGGAGGTGCCCCCACCCACGCCGCGCTGGGTCCCCCCCCGCCCGCCAGGGCGTAGGGGGAGGGTCTGGGGCGGAGCCCCCGGTTACGCCAGTCGTTTCGCCAGCAAGAACTCCGTCGCCCCCGGCGGATAGTCCTCCACCACCCCCACCACGTCGTACCCCCGCCCCCGGTAGAACCCCGGCGCCTGGAAGTCCCACGTCTCCAGCCGCGCCCACCCGCACCCCCGCTCCCGCGCCGCGCGTTCCGCCTCGTCCAGCAGGCGCGTGCCCAGGCCCGTACCGCGGTGGTGCGGCGCGACCCACAGCAGGTCCACGTGCAGCCAGCGCGCCCACGTGAACGCGGTCAGGCCGCCCGCGAGTCCGGCCGCCGAATCATCCGAGGCGTCCTCGAAAGCCCAGACCTCCAGCGGCACTTCGTCCTCGTGCGGCGTTCCCCGCAGTCCCCGTATCGCCGGGGACGCCTCCGCGTTGCTGCTCTCCAGCAGTTCGCCGAGCAGTTTGCGCCGATGGCTGTCGACTCCCGTCTCAATACGAAACATGGCACACACCCTAGGCACCCTTAACGGCCAGTTCTGCAAATAAGCTTCCGCTCCGGGCCCCCATCCGTACGCTGATGTTCAGCACCGGTGGGGGCCGGTGCTGATCAGGGGGCGAGACAGTCGGGTACGACGCCCGGGGCGGGGTATCAGTCACAGCACGGCGGCGGCCGAGCGACCGCTGTACCACCCGATTTCCCCGGGCGCCGTACCCGCGCCGGGTCCGTCCTCCGACACAGGGGGTGTCTGTGGTTCGTATCCGGGTCCTGGTGGTCGACGACCATCGCATCTTCGCCGAGTCGCTCGCCGCCGCCCTCGCGGCCGAGCCCGACGTCGACGTCGCCGCGGCCGGCAGCGGCCCAGCCGCGCTGCGGTGTCTGGAGCGGGCGGTCGCCGACGGTCGCAGGTTCGATGTGATGCTGGTCGACGCCGACCTCGGCATCCTCGCGCCACCCGCGGGCCGCGCCGTAACCGCCGTAAGCGCTGTGGCCGTCAACGGAGACGAGGGGCTGGTCGACGGCATCTCCCTGGTCGCGGGCGTCCGTTCGGGCCAGCTCGCCGTCCGTACGGTCGTACTCGCCGAGAAGGACGACCCGCGCCGCGCCGCCCTCGCCCTCCAGGCGGGAGCCTCCGGCTGGGTCGCCAAGGACTGCTCCCTCCAGCGGCTGCTCGCGGTGATCCGGGGCGTACTGCGCGACGAGACGCATCTGCCGCCCGCGCTGCTCACCGGCGTACTGCGGGAGCTGACCGCGGCCCGCAAACACCGCACGGACAGCGAGCGGCTCGTCGAGTCGCTCACGCCGCGCGAGCGCGAGGTGCTGCGCTGCATGGTCGCGGGTCTGGGGCGCAAAGCCGTCGCCGAGCGCCTCTTCCTGTCGCCGCACACCGTTCGTACGCATATGCAGAACGTTCTCAGCAAGCTGGGTGTGCACTCCACGCTGGCCGCGGTCGCGCTCGCGCGCCGCGCCGGGGTGGGACCGGTCGACCTAGCCGGGGACGTTGTCGAACGGGGCGGTCAACTGGCGTAGCAGCGCGGCCAGTTGGGCCCGCTGGGCGCTCGACAGCTCGGCGAGGATCGCGCGCTCCTGCGCGAGCAGCCCGGCCAGCGCCTGGTCGGCGCGGTCCCGCCCTTCCGGAGTGAGGCGCACCAGCACCCCGCGCCGGTCACTGGGGTCGGGCAACCGCTCGACAAGGTCTTTCTTGGCCAGCCGGTCGATACGGTTGGTCATGGTGCCGGAGGTGACCAGCGTCTGGGTCAGCAGCTGACCGGGCGAGAGCTGATACGGGGCGCCCGCGCGCCGCAGCGAGGTCAGTACGTCGAACTCCCACGGCTCCAGCTGGTGCTCGGAGAACGCGAGCCGGCGCGCCCGGTCGAGATGGCGAGCCAGCCTGGACACGCGGCTGAGCACCTCAAGCGGTTCCACGTCGAGGTCAGGGCGCTCGCGGCGCCAAGCTGCGACCAGTCGATCGACCTCGTCCTCCATGCGGATCAGTGTAGAGGGTCTGTCGATGTGAAGTCTCTTGACGTCGAGATATATTCAGAGGCAAGCTGGGCAGGGAGGGGCCGGGACATCGTTCCGCTTCGGCACACCGTTCCTGCAAGGGGGCTCGAACATGCATTCCGCACCGACCTGGGACCCACACCAGTACCTGCGCCACGCCGGACATCGCACCCGCCCGTTCCTGGACCTGCTCGCCCGTATAGCCAACCTGCCCAACGACGAGCGCCCCGCCCGCATCGCGGACCTCGGCTGCGGACCCGGCAATGTCACCGCCCTGCTCGCCCTGCGCTGGCCCGCCGCCCGCATCACCGGATTCGACCTCTCGCCGCAGATGCTGGCCCAGGCTTCGATGGAACACGCGGGCACCACGCCCGGCGGCGGCTGGCTGGACTTCAGGCCCGCGGACGCCGCCCACTGGACGCCCGAGGAGCCGTACGACCTGATCGTCTCCAACGCGGCACTGCAATGGGTGCCGGAGCACCCCGAGTGCTTCCCCCGCTGGATCGACGGCCTGGCCGCCGGCGGCACCCTGGCCTTCCAGGTCCCGGGCAACTTCACCGCACCCAGCCACGCGCTCCTCGGCGAACTCTGCGACACCCCGCGGTGGCGGGGGCGCCTCGGGGACCACGGGCGGCGCTTCGTCCACATACTGGAGCCCGCGGAGTATCTGACCCGCCTGGCGGACCTGGACTGCGAGACGGACGTGTGGGAGACCACGTATCTGCAGCTGCTCACCGGGGACGACCCGGTACTGGACTGGGTCAAGGGCACGGCCCTGCGCCCGGTCCTCACGGAACTCGCGGACGACCCGGAGGCGGCGTCCGCGTTCCTGGCCGAGTACCGGCACCTGCTCCGCGAGGCGTACCCGCAGGGCAAGTACGGCACGGTGTTCCCGTTCCGCCGGATCTTCGCGGTCGCACGGAAGACACGGAGAGTGCCGACGGCACGCCGCGCGTCGTAACGCCCGCCGCCGCGGTGCCGTGTCAGCCGCCCGCGGTACGGGCTGACACGGCACGCCGCCCGTGGTTCTAACGTGCCGGGTCCTTCTTCCACGGGCCGACGCCGAGCTTCCCGGTGGTGCCGAGGTCGAGCTCCGGCGTCACGATCACAGGCTGGGCGCCGGACTTGGCCCGGACCCTGACGTAGGGGGCGTTCACGGCGGTACCGGCGCCGGTGGTGTTGCGCCACACCAGAGTCGCGGATGCGGCCTCGCCGGGTTCCAGGGTCAGCGGCTGGGGCGCCTCCTCAGTGCCTGTCCCGGTGGAGATACCGCCGCCGCCGTTCAGGATCTCGATGCCGGAGACGGACTCCCGCTCCTCGTCCAGAAGCCCGATGAGCGGGTAGCCGTTGAGGTTGTAGCCGCGTGTTCCGCAGTTCACCAGGTGAAGCCCTACGACCCGCAGTCCCATGGCGGCATCGCCGTCGTCGGCCGTGACGCGGACCCCGGAGGACGGACAGGGGCCCGAGTTGACCGGCACTTCGTCCGAGGGGACGCGTCGGACCTGGGAGATCCGCATGCGCCCCGTGTCGTGGGGCCGCATGGAGTCCATGGAGAGAGTGCGCTTCACGGTCTGCCCGGCACCCACGGAGGGCACGATCTCGTCCATGTTCGCCATCACCCCGCCGGAGCCGGGCAGCACGTCGAAGGTGATGGTGTATGTGAACGGTTCGGTCTCGGGGTTGGTGACCTCGAAGTCGAGAGAAGGGCTCATGCCGGTGATCCGGACGCCGTCCTTCTCCAGGTCGGCGGGGTCGCCGGGGAGGCTCGGGCTGTCGGACACGGCGGACGGGTTCCTGCCGCCGCCGCCCGGCGAATCGGCGGTCTGCGACCCGCACGCCGTCAGGAACAAGGCGCTCACGAGAACAGCGGGAAGGGCACGGCGGGTGCTGGTACGCATCCGGCCACTCCACCAAGGACCAGGCCCTGTGGACCATGACGCAAGCCACACCACCTGTCACAGGCATGTCACAAGATCCTTCACCTGCCTACGGGGAACGCCCCGCCCCACCGGATTTCCGGTGGGACGGGGCGCCGTGTGCGTACGCGCGGTTGAGCGCGGGTCTCAGAGCAGGCTGCTGTACGTGTTCCAGCCGCCGCCGAGCGAGACCTTCCCCTTGTAGCCGCCCGTGCCATTGGCCGAGTAGCGGTACAGGGTCCCGGCCGAGTTGACGGCGAGCAGGTCAGCCTTGCCGTCGCCGTCCATGTCGCCCGGGGACGCCAGCTTGTTGAAGCCGCCCCAGCCGCTGCCGATCAGCGTCCGCGCCTTGAAGGGCGCGGTCGCGACACCCGAACCCGGGTACAGGTACAGGCTGCCGCCCGTGGTGCGGGCCACGACGTCGGCCAGGCCGTCGCCGTTGATGTCGCCCGCGCCGACCAGCTTGTTGAACGTGTTCCAGCCGGTGCCCAGCTTGATCCTGGCCGCGAACCCCGTACCCGTGCCATTGCCCTTGTACAGGTACAGCGCGCCCGCGCTGTCCCGCGCCAGCAGGTCGCCCTTGCCGTCGCCGCTCAGGTCGCCCGGCCCCACCAGCATGGTGTAGATGCCCCAGCCGCTGCCGATGGCGGGCGGCTCGTCAGAGGGGTAGCTGAGGTTGTACAGCGTGCCGTTGTACACCTCCAGCATGTCGCCCACGCCGTCGCCGTCGAGGGACGACGCGAACGTGAGCTTCGAGCCGCTCCAGCCGCCGGTGTCGCCCGTCTGGCGGCGGGCACTCAGCAGGCCGTTGTTCCTGACGTAGTACTCGAACAGCGAACCCTTGGTGTCGTGCCCGTACACCTCGTCCTTGCCGACGTGAGGGTTGTTGCCCGCCCCCTCGAACTGCGACACCACTTCCCAGCCCGTGCCCGTGCTGAACTGCTGGCGGGCCTCGAAGGTCCCCACACCCGTGGAGTAGTACCCGTACATCACACCCGAGACCGAACGGCCGAGGACCTCGCTGTAGCCGTCGCCGTTGATGTCGTCGATGCCGAAGATCTGGTTGTACGCCCCCCAGCCGCCGCCGACCAGGACACGGCCCTTGAAGGGCTGCACACCGTCCGGCTTGCCCGAGTAGAAGTACAGGTCACCACTCGGCGTGCGGGCGAACATGTCGGCGATCGCGTCGCCGTTCACGTCGTTCACACCCGTGAGCTGGTCGTACACGCCCCAGCCGGTGCCGACCTTGACCCGCGCCGCCATCGGCGAAGCAGCGCCCGGCGTGGTCCGGTACATCCACAGGTCACCCGACGGCGTACGCGCCAGAATGTCGCCGCTGCCGTCGCCCGTCAGGTCGCCGGGCGAGAAGACCTTGTTGTACGCCTGCCAGCCCGTGCCCGACCAGACCCGTGAGAGATTGCCGCCGGTGGTGTCATACGCGGAGAGGTAGCCGGCCGCGGTCAGCGTGAAGTGGACCGGACGGGTGGTGCCCGGCTGCAGCCCGGCGATCGAGAAGAAGTCCTTGAACCTGTCGTCGGACGCAGCCGGGAAGGTGTACTCGCCCCCCGTGCCGTCGGCCGAATAATCCAGGTACATCAGTCCGTCGCCGGCACGGTAGAGCAGGTCGCTCAGGCCGTCGCCGTCGACGTCATTGCGCGGCTTCGCCATGGGCACGTCATCCGCTGTCGCGGCCGCAACGCCGCGCTCGACCGCCGCCGCCGACGACTCCGGCAGCTTCAGCTCCGGAAGCCGCAGGCTGGGCCGCGTCTGCTCAAGGGGCGCGGGCGCCGCCGGGGCGTCGTCCGCCGCGGCCGGGGTGGCGAGCAGCATGCCCGCCGAAAGTGCGAGTGCGGTACAGGCCGCGATCCGCCGGGCGCGTCTGAAGCGCACCGAAGCAGGACGGCCGGATTCCACTGAAGACAAAGTCCCCCCCTGGGGAAAAAGTGATGAACCGGAATGAACGCGTTCGCGACTGAATTACGTCCCGGCGAACCGTTCCCGGAATGAGCCGACTCTACAACTGGGTGCACAGGGCTGATAGACAGGGGTACGCCACATTCGCATCACAACCCGGACGCCCGGACGCCCCTGGAACAGAAGTTTCAGGTCTTGCGATGCCCTATCAACCTGGGCTTCGCCTCCAGGTTGCCCAGACCGTGCCACGCCAGATTCACCAGGTGCGCCGCCACCTCCGCCTTCTTCGGACGGCGCGCGTCCACCCACCACTGGCCCGTCAGCGCGACCATCCCCACCAGCGCCTGCGCATACAGCGGCGCCAGCTTCGGATCAAAACCCCGCGCCTTGAACTCCAGACCCAGAATGTCTTCCACCTGCGTCGCGATATCCCCGATCAACGACGCGAACGTCCCCGTCGACTGCGCGACCGGAGAATCCCGTACCAGGATGCGGAACCCATCCGTATACATCTCGATGTAGTCCAGCAGCGCGAACGCCGCCTGCTCCAGCAGCTCCCGCGGATGCCCCGCCGTCAGCGCGCCCGTCACCAGATCCAGCAGCTGACGCATCTCCCGGTCCACGACCACCGCGTACAGGCCCTCCTTGCCGCCGAAGTGCTCGTACACCACCGGCTTGGAAACACCCGCCTTCGCGGCGATCTCCTCCACCGACGTGCCCTCGAAACCTTTCTCCGCGAACAGAGTGCGGCCGATGTCCAGCAGCTGCTCCCGGCGCTCCGCCCCCGTCATACGAACGCGGCGGGCCCGCCGGGACCCGGCAGGCCGGCTCTTGTCCGTACCGCCCGTACCGCCGGCACCGCGCGTACTGCCGGTGCTGCCTGTACTGCGGGCACTGCTGGTACCGCCGTCGATGGCCACGCCGTCAATCATGCCGCCTCGGCGGCATCACTCCTGCGCCGGGCGTCGATACGTGACGCATTCGGCCACCGCACGTCGTACGCCCAGCCGAGCCGCTCGAACCAGCGGATCAGCCGCGCACTCGAATCGAGCTGCCCCCGCAGCACCCCATGACGCGCGCTCGTCGGGTCCGCGTGATGCAGGTTGTGCCACGACTCCCCGCACGACAGCACCGCCAGCCACCACACATTGCCCGACCGGTCCCGCGACTTGAAAGGACGCTTGCCGACCGCGTGACAGATCGAATTGATCGACCACGTGACATGGTGCAGCAGCGACACACGGACCAGCGAACCCCAGAAGAACGCCGTGAAAGCCCCCCACCACGACATCGTCACCAGCCCGCCCACCAGCGGCGGAATCGCCAACGACAACACCGTCCAGTAGACGAAGTCACGCGAGATCCGGCGCAGCGCCGGATCCTTGATCAGATCCGGCGCGTACTTGTGCTGCGGAGTCTGCTCCTCATCGAACATCCAGCCGATATGGGCCCAGCCCAAGCCCTTCAGCAGCGCCGGAACAGTCTCCCCGAAACGCCACGGCGAATGCGGGTCGCCCTCCGCGTCCGAGAATTTGTGGTGCCTGCGGTGATCGGCCACCCAGCGCACCAGCGGACCCTCCACCGCCAGCGAACCCATCACCGCCAGCGCGATCCGCAGCGGACGCTTCGCCTTGAACGAACCATGCGTGAAATAACGGTGGAAACCGATCGTGATGCCATGGCACCCGACGTAATACATCACCACCAGCAGACCCAGATCGAGCCAGCTCACCCCCCAGCCCCACGCCAGCGGCACCGCCGCCAGCAGAGCCAGAAAAGGCACCGTGATGAACAGCAGCAGCGTGATCTGTTCCAGTGACCGTTTACGGTCCCCGCCCAGCGTGGCGGAGAGGGGATCGGCCGCAGCCGGCTCCCCGGCATCATCCAGCACATCGGAGCTTGGGATCATGGTGGGTCCCCTGGGAGTGTGAGAGGAGGTCCTGTGCCGGGCTACGCGACCGTAACCTACGGCATCGTAAGTATGGCAGCGCGCCGCCGGGCGGCAAGGCACCTCTGGACAACGTCCCAGAAACGGACACCTATCCTGGGTGTCGTCGGACAGCGCGGTCCGTAGCCTCCAGTACCCCTCCAGACGTGCATAAACACTGCAAGGAGCCGCACCTGTGAGCAGTGCCGACCAAACCCCAACCGCCAGCGCCGAACTGCGCGCCGACATCCGCCGACTGGGTGATCTGCTGGGCGAGACCCTCGTCCGCCAGGAAGGCCCCGAGCTCCTCGAACTCGTCGAGCGGGTCCGCGCCCTCACGCGCAGCGACGGTGAAGCCGCAGCAGAACTGCTCGGCGACACCGACCTCGAAACGGCAGCCAAGCTCGTACGTGCCTTCTCCACGTACTTCCACCTCGCCAACGTCACCGAACAGGTCCACCGCGGCCACGAAATGCGCGAGCGCCGCGCCGCCGAAGGCGGCACCCTCGCCCGCACCGCGGACCGCCTCAAGGACGCAGACCCCGAACACCTGCGCCAGACCGTCAAGAACCTCAACGTACGACCCGTCTTCACCGCACACCCCACCGAAGCCGCGCGCCGCTCCGTACTCAACAAGCTGCGCCGCATCGCCGCGCTCCTCGACACCCCCGTCAGCCCCGCCGACCGCCGCCGCCACGACCTGCGGCTCGCCGAGAACATCGACCTCATCTGGCAGACGGACGAGCTCCGCGTCGTACGGCCCGAACCCGCCGACGAAGCACGCAACGCCATCTACTACCTCGACGAACTCCACGCGGGCGCCGTCGGCGACGTACTCGAAGACCTCGCCGCAGAGCTCGCGCGCGTCGGCGTCGAGCTGCCCGCCGGAACCCGGCCCCTCACCTTCGGCACCTGGATCGGCGGCGACCGCGACGGCAACCCCAACGTCACCCCCGCCGTGACCTGGGAAGTCCTCATCCTGCAGCACGAACACGGCATCACCGACGCCATCGACGTCATCGACCACCTGCGCGGACTGCTCTCCAACTCCATCCGCTACGCCGGCGCCACCACGGAGCTCCTCACCTCACTCCAGAGGGACCTGGAACTCCTGCCCGAGATCAGCCCCCGCTACAAGCGACTCAACGCCGAAGAGCCCTACCGCCTCAAGGCCACCTGCATCCGGCAGAAGCTCGTCAACACCCGCGAACGCCTCGCCAAGGGCACCCCGCACGACCCCGGCCGCGACTACCTCGGCACCTCCCAGCTGATCGACGACCTCACCCTCATCCAGACCTCCCTGCGCGCCCACCGCGGCGGACTCTTCGCCGACGGCCGCCTGGACCGCTTCATCCGCACCCTCGCGGCCTTCGGACTCCAGCTCGCCACCATGGACGTACGCGAACACGCCGACGCCCACCACCACGCACTCGGACAGCTCTTCGACCGGCTCGGCGAAGAATCCTGGCGCTACTCCGACATGCCCCGCGAATACCGGCAGAAGCTCCTCGCCAAGGAACTCAGGTCCCGCCGCCCGCTCGCACCCACCCCCGCCCCCCTGGACGCCGCCGGAGAAAAGACCCTCGGCGTCTTCCACACCATCAGAGAAGCCTTCGAACGCTTCGGACCCGAAGTCATCGAGTCGTACATCATCTCCATGTGCCAGGGCGCCGACGACGTCTTCGCCGCGGCCGTACTCGCCCGCGAAGCCGGACTCATCGACCTCCACACGGGCTGGGCGAAGATCGGCATCGTGCCGCTCCTGGAGACGACCGACGAACTCAAGGCCGCCGACGTCATCCTCGACGGCATGCTCGCCGATCCCTCCTACCGCCGCCTCGTCTCCCTGCGCGGCGACGTCCAGGAGGTCATGCTCGGCTACTCCGACTCCTCCAAGTTCGGCGGCATCACCACCTCGCAGTGGGAAATCCACCGGGCACAGCGCCGGCTGCGCGACGTCGCCCACCGCTACGGCGTACGACTGCGGCTCTTCCACGGCCGCGGCGGCACCGTCGGCCGCGGCGGCGGCCCCTCGCACGACGCGATCCTCGCCCAGCCCTGGGGCACCCTGGAAGGCGAGATCAAGGTCACCGAGCAGGGCGAAGTCATCTCCGACAAGTACCTGATCCCCTCCCTGGCCAGGGAAAACCTGGAACTGACCGTCGCCGCCACCCTCCAGGCCTCGGCGCTGCACACCGCGCCCCGCCAGTCCGACGAGGCGCTCGCCCGCTGGGACGCCGCCATGGACACGGTCTCCGACGCCGCCCACACGACGTACCGGCGCCTGGTCGAGGACCCCGACCTGCCCGCGTACTTCTTCGCCTCCACACCCGTGGACCAGCTCGCCGAACTGCACCTCGGCTCGCGGCCCTCGCGCCGCCCCGACACCGGCGCCGGACTCGACGGGCTGCGCGCCATCCCCTGGGTCTTCGGCTGGACACAGTCACGGCAGATCGTGCCGGGCTGGTTCGGCGTCGGCTCCGGACTGAAGGCACTGCGCGAGGCGGGCCTGGACACGGTCCTGGAAGAGATGCACGAGCAGTGGCACTTCTTCCGCAACTTCATCGCCAACGTGGAGATGACGCTGGCCAAGACCGACCTGCGGATCGCCCGCCACTACGTCGACACGCTCGTCCCCGACGACCTCAAGCACGTCTACGCCACCATCGAGGCCGAGCACGCGCTGACGGTCAGCGAGGTCCTCAAGGTCACGGGCAGCGACCGGCTGCTGGGCTCCAACCCGGTGCTCCAGCAGACCTTCGGGATCCGTGACGCGTACCTGGACCCGATCTCCTACCTCCAGGTGTCACTGCTGGCCCGCCAGCGGGCAGCGGCACAGCGCGGGGAGGCGGGGGACCCGCTGCTCGCGCGGGCGCTGCTGCTGACCGTGAACGGAGTCGCGGCGGGACTCCGTAACACCGGCTGATACGGACATGAGGCGGCCCCCATCCCCTGCGGGGGGATGGGGGCCGCCTTTCGTATCAGCGCTGCTGGCTAGTGCTGCTGGGCCTTGCGGCGGCGCATCGCCAGGAAACCACCCGCACCGACCAGAGCCACGGCGACAGCCCCCAGCACGCCCACCGGGGCGCTCGAACCGGTCTCGGCGAGATCGCCGCCACCGTTCCCGGACGGAACCGGAGCGGCGGACGAGGACGAGGACGACGACGAGGTCGCGGTCGGCTGGCTCGTCGGCGCGGTGGACGTGCCACCGGTCGGAGTCGCCGACGGCTTCGGCTCCTCGGACGGCGTAGTCGACGGCGTCCCGGACGGCGTCCCCGAAGGCGTCCCGGACGGGCTCGCGGGCGGCGTCACCGGCGGCGAGCTCGGAGTCGTCGGCGTAGCCGGGCAGGTGTGCGACAGGTTGAACTTCTTCAGGTCGCCGCCCGTGATCTCCGCGACGACCGCGGTAAGCGTGTCACCCGCCTCCGACGCCACATACGCGTGCTTGTCGGACGGCGGACCGAAGTCCGTGATGACCTGCTGACCGCCCTCCTCGAAGGTCACCGTCAGCTTGACGAAGTCCGAGACGTTCCCGGGAAGCACAAAATGCCACCCGTCCTTGTCCGCCGGAATCCCCGCGCACTCGCCCGCACCCTTCTGCGGCGCGGCCCCATCGGCGGTGGTAGCGGTCCGCGGAAGCGGCTGGCGCAGCTTCACGTTGTACGTCGAAGTCGAAGTCGAGTCCGTAGCGGAAGCCTGAGCGGCACCCGCCACAAGAAGAAGAGAAGCCGCGGCAGGAAGCGCCACGGCCCAGCGAACGCTGAGGAGAGTCATGAGTACCTCTGGTGCAGACGAGGAATGAGAGCCGTGGGGGGCGGAAGCTCAGCTTCCTCATCCAACACACCGCCGTCAAGGGCCATTTATGCGGAAACGCCGCCCCTTGTCCGTATTCAGTGCGTCAACCTCAATAACAATCCATGCTCACAACGCCACGAAAGCAGCCACCAGCAGCGCCGCCCCCGACAGACCAGCGCCCCACGCCGTACGGGACAACCGCAGACCACCCCCGATCACCAAGCCCGCAAGCACCAGCGCACCCCCCAGCGGAACCCACGCATGCAGCGCACCCGCCGCCCCCGCCCGCACCATCTCGTCCGTGCCCGGCTTCACCACCACCGACAGCTCCGCGCCCTTCTTCACGGCCACCGACCTCTCGATGATCATGCCGCTACGCGCAGTCCCCGGACTCTTCGCCTCGTACGGACCCGTGCACGTCTCCTCGCCACAGCTCGCCACCCTCAGCGTGCCGTGCTCCCGCCCCTTGGAGAGCAGCACATGCTGCGCCGTCCCCCACGACGACCAGCCTCCGGCCACCACCAGCAACGCCGCGACACCGGCCACGGCGACCCGACGCCCGAACACGAGCATGTTGACGCGCTTCATGGGGCGCGATCTTTGGCCATGGGCCTACGCGCGGTCAACTGACGGCGGGGCTTTGTCAGGAGTTATACGTACTTTGAGCCCGCTCCAGGCCTTCCGTCACCAGACACTCCACCGCATCCGCCGCCCGGTCCACCAGATACGCCAGCTCCTTGCGCTCCGTGGACGAAAAATCCTTCAGCACAAAATCCGCGACCTGCATCCGCCCCGGCGGCCGGCCGATCCCGAAACGCGCCCGGTGATAATCCGAACCCATCGCCTTTGTCATCGACTTCAGCCCGTTGTGCCCATTGTCGCCACCGCCGAACTTGAGCCGCAGCATGCCGAAATCAATGTCCAGCTCATCGTGAATCGCCACAATATGAGCGGTCTCCACCTTGTAGAAATCCCGCAGCGCGGTCACCGGACCACCGGAAAGATTCATGTACGACATCGGCTTGGCCAGCACCACCCGCCGCCCCATCGGACCCGGCGGACCGACCCGACCCTCCACCACCTGCGCCTGCGCCTTCTGCGCGCGCTTGAACACGGCGCCCATCCGCTCGGCCAGCAGGTCGGCCACCATGAAACCGACATTGTGCCGGTTCGCGGCATAGTCGGGCCCGGGATTACCGAGACCCACGACCAGCCAGGGGGCATTCGCGTCGGACATCTGCGCCGCGTCTCCTCGCTCGCATACGTACAGAAAGACAGCCGGATACAACGAAGTGGCGGGCCGAAGCCCGCCACCCCGTTCAGACAAAGCGTACGGCTCAGGCCTCGGAGGCCGTCGAACCCTCGCCCTCGCCGGCAGCCGGCTCCTCCGCCTGCGCGGACAGAACCTGCAGGACGACGGTCTCGCCGTCCACGCCCAGGATCGTGCCGGACGGCAGCGGAACATCCTTCGCGAGGATGGAGTCACCGGCCGCAAGCCCAGCGATGGAGACCGTCACGGACTCCGGAATGTGCGTGGCCTCGGCCTCGACCGGCAGAGCGTTGAGCACGTGCTCGACCAGGAACGCGCCCGGGGCCAGCTCACCCTCGGTGAGGATCGGGACATCGACGTTGACCTTCTCGCCGCGCGTCACGAGCTGCAGGTCGACGTGGACCAGGAAACCCTTGATCGCGTCGCGCTGCACAGCCTTCGGGATGGCCAGCGCAGTCGTACCGTCGACGTCCAGGGAGAGCAGAACGTTCGGCGTACGCAGGGCGAGCAGCAGCTCGTGACCCGGCAGCGAGATGTGGATCGGGTCGGAACCGTGGCCGTACAGCACACCGGGAACCTTGTTCTCGCGGCGGGTACGACGGGCCGCACCCTTGCCGAACTCGGAACGGATCTCGGTGGCGAGCTTGACCTCGGACATGTGCACTCCTCGTATCGCAGAAACTGCAGACAGATGTGGGGCCGTCACCCGGCCACGACAGGCCTGCTACGAAGAGCGCGTCGATAACGGACAGCGGCACCAGAGGTGCGGCTTCCCTCGCCGAGCAACTCACTGAGTCTACCCGGCACCAACCGCCAGCCCAAAGTCGATCACGCAGAAGGGGCCGCTCCTCGCGGGAGCGACCCCTTCTCTTGTTCTCTTGCCCAGCTGTTTCTCTTGCCTAGCTGTTAAGCCTGCTCGTCAAAGAGGCTCGTCACCGAACCGTCCTCGAAGACCTCACGCACCGCACGCGCGATCGTCGGCGCCATCGACAGCACCGTGATCTTGTCCATCTCCAGATCACCCGGATCCGGCAGCGTATTGGTGAACACGAACTCGCTCACCTTGGAATTCTTCAGCCGGTCAGCCGCCGGACCCGACAGGATGCCGTGCGTCGCCGTCACGATGACATCCTCGGCGCCATTGGCGAACAGCGCGTCAGCGGCCGCACAGATCGTGCCACCCGTGTCGATCATGTCGTCCACCAGGACACAGACGCGGCCCTTGACCTCACCCACGACCTCATGGACCGTCACCTGATTGGCGACATCCTTGTCCCGGCGCTTGTGCACGATCGCCAGCGGCGCGTCCAGCCGGTCACACCAGCGGTCCGCGACCCGCACCCGACCCGCGTCCGGAGAGACGATGGTGAGCTTGTTGCGGTCCACCTTCGCGGCCACATAATCCGCGAGCACCTTCAGCGCGGAAAGATGATCCACCGGGCCGTCGAAGAAACCCTGAATCTGATCCGTGTGCAGATCGACCGTAAGAATCCGGTCCGCGCCCGCCGTCTTCAGCAGATCCGCGATCAGCCGCGCCGAGATCGGCTCACGACCACGGTGCTTCTTGTCCTGCCGGGCATAGCCGTACGACGGAATGATCACCGTGATCGACCGGGCCGAAGCCCGCTTCAGAGCATCGACCATGATCAACTGCTCCATGATCCACTTATTGATCGGAGCCGTGTGGCTCTGGATCAAGAAGCAGTCAGCACCACGCGCCGACTCCTGAAAACGGACATAAATCTCGCCATTCGCAAAATCGAAAGCCTTCGTCGGCACCAGGCCGACACCCAACTGAAACGCGACCTCCTCGGCCAGCTCGGGGTGGGCGCGGCCGGAGAAGAGCATCAGCTTCTTCTCGCCGGTCGTCTTGATCCCGGTCACAGCACTGTCTCCTCAGACGTGTTGTCTGGCCACGGGCGTACTGAGCGCGAGCCAGCCGAATGTGTGTGCACGTATCACGGTACGCCGAGTTGGACGCACCCGTTTTCGGTCAGTTTCCCTCGGCGACCTGTTCAGTTACAGCGCCAGCCACCTGAGCCGCCTGCGCGGCAGCACTCCCGGGACGCTTCCGCGCCACCCAACCCTCAATATTCCGCTGCTGGCCCCGGG
Organism: Streptomyces sp. NPDC052236; assembly: GCF_044548015.1. Classification (NCBI taxonomy): domain Bacteria; kingdom Bacillati; phylum Actinomycetota; class Actinomycetes; order Kitasatosporales; family Streptomycetaceae; genus Streptomyces; species Streptomyces sp. NPDC052236. The sequence goes on from NZ_JBIUBL010000011.1 coordinate 58,152, forward strand.
CGACGGCCAGCGAACCCGCCGGCACATCCTTCGTGATCACCGAACCCGCCGCCGTATACGCACCGTCCCCGACAGTGACAGGCGCCACAAACATGTTGTCCGAACCGGTCTTGCAGTGCGACCCGATCGTCGTGTGATGCTTCGTCTCGCCGTCATAGTTCACAAACACGCTCGCCGCGCCGATGTTCGTGTACTCACCGATCGTCGCGTCACCCACGTACGACAGATGCGGCACCTTCGTGCCCTCGCCGATCGTCGCGTTCTTCATCTCCACATACGTACCGGCCTTCGCCCGCACACCAAGATTCGTACCCGGCCGCAGATACGCGTACGGACCCACCGACGCCCCCGCACCAACCACAGCCGAATCCGCCACCGTGTTGTCCACCCGCGCGCCCTCACCGACGACCGTGTCCCGCAACCGCGAATTCGGGCCGACCTCAGCCCCCTCCGCCAGATGCGTCGCACCCAGCAACTGCGTACCCGGATGCACAATCGCGTCCCGCTCGAACGTCACCGACACATCCACCAGCACCGACGCCGGATCCACCACCGTGACCCCCGCCATCATCGCCCGGACCAGCAGCCGCTCATTGAGCAACTTCCGCGCCTCGGCAAGCTGCACACGATTGTTGATGCCGAGGATCTCCCGATGATCACCCGCGACAGACGCACCGACCCGGTGCCCGGCCGCACGCAGAATCCCCAGCACATCAGTGAGGTACTCCTCACCCTGACTGTTGTCCGTACGCACCTTGCCCAGCGCATCCGCCAGCAACTGCCCGTCGAACGCGAACACACCGGAATTGATCTCACGGATCGCGCGCTGCGCCTCGTCGGCGTCCTTGTGCTCGACGATCGTGGTGACGGCGCCGGTGACGCTGTCGCGCACGATCCGCCCGTAACCGGTCGAGTCGGGGACCTCGGCGGTGAGCACGGTGACGGCGTTGGCGTCGGCGGCGTGCGTGGCGGTAAGGGCGGTGAGCGTCTCCCCGGAGAGGAGGGGAGTGTCACCGCAGACGACGACGACGGTGCCCTCGGGGGTCCGGCCGAGCGCTTCGAGTGCCATCCGGACGGCGTGCCCGGTGCCCTTCTGCTCGGCCTGATAGGCGGTACGGGTACCGGCGTACTGCGCGGCGAGGTGGCCCTCGACCTGCTCGCTGGCGTGGCCGACGACGACGACGAGGTGCTCGGGGTTGAGCTCGCGAGCGGCGGAGACGACATGGCCGACGAGCGAGCGCCCGCAGATTTCGTGCAGGACCTTGGGGGTCTTCGACTTCATGCGGGTGCCCTCACCCGCTGCGAGGACGATGACGGCTGCCGGGCGGTTGGCGCTCACGGGAATGCCCTTCGGCTTCGGGTGGTGGACACCGGAAGGATACCCAGGGGTTTCGGGGGTGAAATGAGGGCGGGTCCTGACCTTGGAGGTCAGGACCCGAACCTAGAAGCTCCCCCGCCAGGACTTGAACCCGGACATATAGCACCAAAAGCTACAGTGCTGCCAATTACACCACGGGGGATGAAAAGCGGCTAAACCGGACATTGAGTCAGGTCGCCGAATCGGCACTGAACACTATGCCGTACCAAGTGCCCTCCATGCGACGGTAAAGATCGGCGCTTTGGGTTACGTAGATGGCGAGGCAGCCCTGGTAGGTCTCACCCGTGTTCTTGCGACCCGGCTTTGGGTTGTGCCGCTTGAGCATGGGCTTGCGGAACGTCTCGGGGCTGACGTCTGCGATCTCCGCCCAGTACCGTTCCGCTGCGGGCACGTCGGCCGATTCGTGAATGCTGACGGTGAAGCGCAAGCGGTCGCGCGAGACCTGGAGCAGATCGAGCCATCGCAAGTAGAGCTTGATCACATTCGGGTCGCTGTTGATGAACTTAAGGCTCTCGCGTCGGTCGTAGACCTTGTCTTTGCCGCCCTCTGCCCAATAGGGGGTGACCCCGGCGATGAGCAGCTCCCGGTCTGAGAGCTGTCCGATCTGGTCGAACGCTTCCTGCTTGGTCTTCTGTCGTTCCACGTCGCGGATGACGAGTTCGTGTTCCCAGCGCTTCTGGGCGGCGAGCTTCGCCTGCTCGGACGGGTCGCGGCGCTCCGGTTTCGGGAGGTCCCGTACCCAGAGTGAGATGGAACTCTTCGAGCACCCCAGCTCCACCTGGATCTGGTCGTACGTCATGCCCTTCAGTCGTAACTCCCGCGCCTTGTCGCGCAGGTCGTCCTTCGCGTTCGGGCGCTTCGTCCACTCGGGTGGTGGCTCGCCCTCCAGTAGCCGGTTCAGGATGTCGTTGTTGTCGACGAAGAGCCGGTCGCGGATCTGGCGTCGGCTGAGGCCCTCCCGTCGCAGTGCGATCGCCTGCTCCCGCAGGCCCTCAAAGTCGGCGTATTTGCCGTGAATCGCTGTCATGTGGTGATCATCATCCGGAATGCGAACGTCCGGCTCGAAAGCCCGCTCGATTCACTGGATCGTGCGATCTATGGCTATTTCGTACGTGTTCGAAGTCATTCCGTGCTGTCGCACTCTCCGGAAAATGAGTCGCGCCCGCCCGTAGGCTGGAACACATGACCACAACGGGGGCACACCAGCACGGCACGGGCCCGACCGCCCGTAGCTGGCTGTGGTGGAGACGGCGGCGCAGTGTCGTACTGGACGTGGGGCTCGGCCTCGCGTCCGCTTTTGAGTGCGCTCTGGAGGGTGTGGGGTTCGCGGACAAGGCCGCGGTTCCCGTGCCCCTCGGAGTGCTGTTCGGGCTCGTCGTCGGGTGCGTGCTCGTGCTGCGGCGGCGGTGGCCGATCGCCGTCGTACTCGTGTCCATCGCGACCACGCCCGCCGAGATGGGCTATCTGATGGGCATCGTCGGGCTCTATACGCTCGCCGCCTCCGAGGTGCCGCGCCGGATCACGGCGACGGTCGCGGGGATGGCGCTGTCCGCGACGCTGATCGTGACGTTCGTACGGGTCCGGCAGGACGTCGCGTCCGCCGATTACGCCCCCTGGTACGTGCCGACGATGGCGGTCATCATGTCGCTCGGGCTGACCGCGCCGCCCTTGCTGTTCGGCCTCTACATAGGGGCCCGGCGGCGGCTGATGGAGAGCTTGCGGGAGCGTGCCGACAGCCTGGAGCAGGAGCTGTCGTTGCTGGCTGACCGGGCCGAGCAGCGGGCGGAGTGGGCGCGTACGGAGGAGCGGACCCGGATCGCGCGGGAGATGCACGACGTGGTGGCGCACCGGGTGAGCCTGATGGTGGTGCATGCGGCGGCTTTGCAGGCCGTGGCGTTGAAGGATCCGCAGAAGGCGGTGAAGAACGCCGCGCTGGTGGGTGACATGGGGCGGCAGGCGCTGACGGAGTTGCGCGAGATGCTCGGGGTGCTGCGGGCGGGGGAGAGCGGTACGCGGGCGGTGGCCGCGGTGCCGTTGGCGGCGGTGGGGGCGGCGGCTGCGGCTGCTGCCGCCGCGGCGGCGGAGGACGGGCCGTGTCTGGCGGATCTTGAGGGTCTGGTGGGGCAGTCGCGGCAGGCGGGGATGGTGGTGGAGCTGGTGGTGCAGGGGGAGGCACGGGCGTACGCGCCGGTGGTGGAGCAGACGGCGTACCGGGTGGTGCAGGAGGCGCTGACGAACGTGCACAAGCATGCGGCGGGCGCGAAGGTGCGGGTGCGGCTTGCGCATCGGGGTGCCGAGGTGGCGATGCAGGTGGAGAACGGCGCTCCGGATGCGAGTGGTGCTGGGGCGGCTGCCGCGCGGTTGCCGAGTGGGGGTAATGGTCTGGTGGGGATGCGGGAGCGGGTGCTGGCGTTGGGTGGGGTCTTTGTGTCGGGGCCGACGGATACGGGGGGCTTCCGGGTTTCGGCGGTGTTGCCGGATCGGGTGGAGGGGTAGGGCGGGGCGGAGCGGTAGGGCGGGGCGGCGCGGGCCCGGGCTGGTCTCGGCGGCCGGCGGCTGGCGGCCGGTGGGTCAGCTCAGGGTGAGGCGCGCGGGCTGGACGCCCGTGACGAGTGTGGCCATCGCGTGGTCGATGGTGGGGCCGAGGTACCAGTCGCCGGTGTGGTCGAGGCTGTAGACCCGGCCTTCGGTGTCGATGGCGAGTACGGCTTGGCTGTCGCCTTCTTCCCCGAGCGGGGAGATCTCTGTGCCGAGTGCCCGGCCGAGGTCCGCGAGGGTGCGTGCGAGGTGGAGTCCGGCGAGCGGGTTGAAGTGCATGGGGGTGGGCGCGGTCTGCCGTCCGGGGCCGGGCGCGGTGACGCGTAGGCCGCCGAATTCCGCCCAGACCTCGACCGCCGCGGGGAAGATCGAGTGCTGGTGGCCGCCGGGGGAGACGTGTCCGCGCAGGGTGTCGGCCCAGTGTTCGGCTTGCTTGATGTCCCAGCGGCCGGGTTGCCAGCCTGCGTCGCGCAGGGCGGCGTCGACGGGGACGGGGAAGCGGGCGGTGCTGAGGTGTTCGGGCGGCATTGGTGCGAGTTCAGCCGTTCTGGGTCGAGGGTCAGCCGGTGTCTGGGCCGGGGCTCAGGGGCTAGGCCGTGGTCGGGTCGACGGCGCGTACGCCGAAGTGGTCGAGCATCGCCGTACAGGACCGGCAGGGTGGTGCGTAGCTGCCGTGCAGCGGGTCGCCGTCTTCGCGGATGCGCCGGGCGGTGAGTTTCGCCTGTTTGAGTGTGCGGCGGGCCTCGCTGTGGGTGAGGGGTTTACGTTGGGCTCTTTTGGATCGCTGGGCTTCGGCGGCGGTGAGGTGGCGTGAGAGCAGGATCGCTTCGGGGCAGCGGCCGGTGAAGCGTTCGCGCTGGCCGCTGGTGAGTGTGTCGAGGAAGTCCTGTACGAGTGGGTGGAGCACGGGCGGCTGGTCGGCTTTGCCCGCGGTGCAGGTGAGCGTTTCGCCGCGTACGGACAGTGCTGCGGCGACGGCGGGCAGGATGCCGTCGCGGCGGTGGCTGAGCGTGGGCGGGCGGCCGTCCTCCGTACTGCTCCAGCTGAGGCGTGGATCTCCTGAGGTGGTGCCTGAGGTGCTTGACGTGCTTGACGTGCTTGACGTGCTTGACGTGCTTGACGTGTCTGAGGTGCCTGAGATGCCTGCGGCTCCGTCTGAGGTGCCTGAGATACTTGGTTGCGCTGTGTGCATGGTCTTTCGTCCCCTCCCGTGCACGCCCCCGAGTTGAGTGGACAGCCTGCCAAATGGGGCGGGTGGTGTGGAAGCTGGGTCGCTGAAACGTGTCGACTCGTCGGCGAACGGTCACTCGATTGTGACTGTTGGTGACGGAATCGGAGGGCCGGTTCTCGCTGTTGCGGCAGCGCATAGGCTGTCCTGAACCAGCCAGCAGCAGCAGGGGGCAACCGCCATGACGACAGGTCGACTCGGGCTGGGGGCACCTCCCGGCCCCCAGGGCCGGGGAAATGCCGCGCCGCCGAATGCGGCCTATGCCGGGCAGGTCGTGAACTTCCCGGATCCGGTACGGGCTTCGCGTCACCCTGGAGGTGTACGGGTTGACGACAGCGGCTATCCGGTTTTCTCGCCGTACGCGCGTGCTGCCGCGGAGATAGCGGAGCCGCCTCAGGGTTTCGGCGTGGATGAGCTGCGGCTCACCGATTACGTATCGGCGAACGCGGCTCTGCATGCTGCCGGCCATGCGCTGTGGGACACGGTCCCTTCGGTGGCCACTCCGCACGGCTGGACCTGGCATCACGTGCCGGGTTCGCGTCGGCTGGAGCTGGTTCCGGTGGAGGTGAAGGCGCTGCTGCGGCATCACGGCGGTCTTGCGACGGCTCCGGTGGATCAGGGGAAGCGGGGTACGCGTCCGCTTCAGGAGACCCGGCCCGCGCATTTCGGTCTGCCCAAGAGTGGCGTGTCGGTGAGCGAGCAGCAATTGCTGGGCATCGAGGAGGATTTGGGTTACCGGCTGCCGGGGCCGTACCGCTCGTTCCTGAAGGCGGCGGGCGGCTGTGCGCCGGTGGGGGTGGCGCTGGACGCGGAGTTGGGGCTGCTGGTTGACCAGCCGTTTTTCACGGTGCGGGAGGAGGCGGGGGTCAATGACCTGCTGTACGTCAATAAGTGTCTGCGTGACCATCTGACCAAGGACTACCTGGGGGTCGCCTTTGTTCAGGGCGGGATTCTGGCGGTGAAGGTCAAGGGCTCGGCGCTCGGTTCGGTCTGGTTCTGCGCGTATGACGATGCGCGGGATCAGGACGGGTGGGGCGTGCAGGAGCGGGTGGAGCGGCTGCTGCTGCCGTGTGGTGATGATTTCGACGGTTTTCTGGGACGTCTGGCGGGCAGTCCGCCGGAGCTGGAGACCGTGGCGAACCTGATGGTGGACGGCGGCTTCGCGCGCGCTGTTCCGATTTCGGACGAGGGGTGACGGTCCGATGGTGACTTTTGCGCAGGCGCAGGAGCGGGCGGAAGAGTGGGTCAACGGGGATGTGCCCTCGTATCAGCACCGTGAGGTGCGGGTGCGGGAGTTCGAGCTGGGGTTTGTGGTGTGGGCGGAGGACCGGGAGGGCGGTGCCCGTTCGGACGGGGGGCGGCAGCGGCTGGTGATCGCCAGGGACAGTGGCGATGCGACGTTGTGGCCGGGGTTGCCGGTGGGTGAGGTGATTCGGCGGTACGAGGAGGAGTACGGGGTTCAGGACGCGGCTGCGGCTGCGGCTGCGGCGTCGGGGCCGCCTCAGCGGATTGATCTGAATCAGACGTCGTTCTTGTTGAGTCCGCCGGAGTGGCTTCAGGAGGCGGCGGACAAGATCGGGCTGTCGGGCGCCGGTGGGTCTTCGGGGGGACCGTCGGGTGGGTCTTCGGGCGGGTCTTCGGGCGGGTCTTCGGCTGGGGACGACTGGGCGGCGCCTGCTGCCTCTTCGCCTGCTGCCGCTTCGGGTGGGTCTGGGTGGCCGGGGCCCGGTGCGTCCGGCGCGTCCGGCGCGTCCGGTGGTGACGCCTCTCAGGGCGGGTCCGGCTGGCCGAGTGCCGGTGGCGGCGACTACGAGCCGACGCCGCCCGGGGCGACGCCGTGGACGGACACCAGCGCTGCCGGGTCGGACGACGCGTCCGTACCGTTGCCTGCCACGGTGTTCGCGCCGCCGATCTCCGGTGCCGATGAGGATGACGCCCCGCCGCGGGCGGGGGGTGCGGAGGCGCCGACCGCGCTGATGTCGGGGGGCAGCCAGCTGCCGCGGACGGCGGTCGCTCCGGCGCTGAACCCGCAGTCTGACAGGCCTCAGGCAGCTCAGGCAGCGCAAGCAGCGCAGGCATCTCAGGCGCCTCAGCAGTCGCCCGGCGACATCGCGGACGCGGCGACGAGCAAGGCGTCCGTACCGCCGCGTGGCTCGCGTGGCGGTGGTGCTACGACTCCGCCGCCGCCCGGGGCTCCCGGTACGCCGGGTGTGCGGCCGGGCGGGACGCCGCCGCCGTCGGGGCCGGGTGCTCCCGGTGCGCCGGCGGCTGGTTACCTGCCGCAGCAGCTCGGTCCGGAAGGCGCGCAGCCTCCCGGTCCGCCTGGTCCTCCGGGTCCGCCCGGTCCTCCGCCGGGTGGTGGGGTGCACCATGCCGCGACGATGCTGGCGGATCCGAGCCAGCTGGGTGGGCCTGGTGGTCCTGGTGGCCCGAGCGCGCCGCAGCCTCCCGGGCCGCCTGGTCGCCCTGGACCGCCCGGTCCGCCCGGTCCGCCTGGTGCCACGCCGCCGCCGGGTGGTGGGGTGCACCATGCCGCGACGATGCTGGCCGGTCCGAACCCGATGGGTGGCCCGGCCGCTCCGAACGTGCCGCAGCCGCCGGGTCCGCCCGGGCCTCCCGGTGCGCCGGGCGGTGGCGTGCACCATGCCGCGACGATGCTCGCCGGGCCGCCCGTGATGGGCCCGGGCGCGCAGCAGCCGCCCAGCCGGCCGGGTCCGCCGGGGCCTCCTGGCCCGCCCGGTCCCGTACCGCACGGGTCGCAGCCGCAGCCGTCGCTTGGCGGTCAGCCGCCCGCGTACGGATATCCGCCGCAGCCGATGGGCGTACCGACCGTCGGCCCCGGCTATCAGGCCGTACTGCGCTACCGCGCGCCCGACGGCTCGGAGGCCCAGCTGATCCGCCGTTCGGCGCCCGGCACTCCGCATCCGGAGTGGCAGATCCTGCATGAGCTGCGGGCCATGAACGTGCCGCCGCAGCAGGTGCTTGAGCTGCATACCGAGCTGGAGTCGTGCGAATTGCCGGGCGGCTACTGCTCCCGGATGATCCGGGAGACCTGGCCGCAGGTGCGGATCACGTCTGTCGCGCCGTACGGCAGGGATCACGCCAGCAGGCAGCAGGGGATGCACCATCTGCTCACCCATCAGGGGGAGTTGCATCAGGTCGCGGACGGTCCGGCGCGGCCTGCGCCGGTCCGGGCTCCGTTGCCGCAGGTGCCGCCGGCTCCGCCGATTCCGCCGGAGGGGATCGCGCAGGAGCTGATGGGCGCGTTCGGGCCGCAGGGGATCTGCCGGTTCGACCAGCGGGCTGTTTCGCGTCAGGGGGTGCCGGAGATCGTGGCGGCCACGCTGGTGTGGGCGGGGCTGCCGGGTGATTTCAATCCGTTCTTCTGGGCGCAGCCGGCTCAGCCGGTCGTGCCGACGCTGGCGGAGCTGGCGGCGCAGCGGCAGGTGCAGGCGGCGTCGGACGCTGGCTCGTATCTGGTGGTGGGCAGCGACTTCGGGCGGGCGATCTGTGTTCAGTACGGCACGGCGCACATGGTGGCGGTGCCGGTGGAGGCGGGTCCGGGGGGCCAGCCGGTGGCGCCGCAGTTCGTGAACAGCGGGCTGCCGGAGTTCGTACGGTGTCTGGCGCTGCTCGGGCGGATGTGGCGGCTGCGTTACAACCTCAACCCGGAGCAGGCGGGCCGGTGGACGGTTGATTTCCAGGCGCAGCTCGCGGCGCTGGATCCGGCGGCGCTGGCGTCGTCGGAGAGTTGGTGGTCGGTGTTGCTGGAGCAGATGTGGGACGGACTGTTGTGACACGCTGACATGCTGATGTCCTGACATAAGGATGATTGGGGTGTCCGACCTGCCTGCCTGTATGCCTTGCATACGGGTCGGACACTCCGCCCCTTCTCTGCCGGTGCGACATGGGTGGAGTGTCGCATTATGGGCACTTCGGTCAGATCCAGCAGGATGTGCGCTAATCGCGTTGTGTGCCGGAAAGGGGCTTGAAGGATGACTGCTGCATCGGTGTCGCCGCACGGTTTCCCCGTCGTACGGGGCCGTGGTTACCGCGTGGAGGAGACCGACGCCTACGTCACCGCCCTGTCCCGGGACCGCGACGAGGCGTGGGAACGCGCGGCGCGGCTGACTGTCCTCGCCAAGGAGATGGAGGCGGAGGCGGCGCGGCTGCGTGAGGTGGTCTCGGCGCTTCCCCCGCAGACGTACGAGACGCTGGGCCGCCGCGCCCAGAACGTCCTGGCGCTGACGGTCGAGGAGTCGGAGGCGGTGCGGGCGGCCGCCCAGGATGAGGCGCAGGGCCTGCGCGACGCGGCGGATGCCGCAGCCCGGCAGGCGCGGGACGGGGCACGGGCGTACGCGGACGAGGTCGGGGCGGACGCCGAGGCGCGGGCGAAGCAGCTCCTCCTCGCGGCGCAGGCGACGGCCGACGAGATCCGCGCGGAGGCCCGGCGTGAGGCGAAGGAGCAGCGCGGGGAGGCGCTGGCCGCGCTGAAGGAGATGCGCAGCCGTACCGAGGCCATGCTGACCGACCTGGGTAACGAGCAGGCCGAGCGGTGGGAGCTGGTGGGCCGTGAGCTGGCTGTCCGCGAGGCCGAGTCGGAGGCGCGGCGTGTCCAGCTCGCCGCGTACGCGGAGGCGACGCTCTCGGAGGCGAAGCGGGCGTTCGCGGAGGCGGAGGAGGACGCCCGCCACAGCCAGGAGGACGCGGAGGCGCGGGCGGCGGAGCTGATCGGTGAGGCGAGGGTGCAGCAGGAGCGCGCGGAGCGTGAGACGGAGCGGTTGCTGCGGGAGCACGAGGAGTCCCGCGAGGAGATGCAGGCGCATATGGACCATGTCCGCAGCAGCCTGGCGACCCTGACGGGCCGCGCGCCGGCGGAGGGGTAGGGGGGCCCTCCAGGTAGGGGGCCCCTACCCCTGGAGGGGGCTCCCTACCTGGACGCACGAGCAGATCGCACGAGTCCGTCCAGTACGAGGCCGGTTCGCTTGCACGCCCAGCCGGGTGCCCACCGCAAGCGCGGCCCTGGGCCGGCCGTCGGCCAGGGGCCAGAGGCCCGACGACTACACGTTCCGGCCCCGTCGCGCGGGCGGTTCCGGCTGAGCACACTGCCCGCGCCGGTTACGACCGCCCGCCCGCCGGCCCGCTCGCTGCGGATCGGAGTCAAGCCGCGTACTGGTGGGCCGAGTAGGTCAGGTAGCCCGCATCACCGCCCTGGTAGTACGTGGCCTCGTCGACGGGGGCGATCGGGAGTCCGCCGCGCAGCCGCTCGACCAGGTCGGGGTTGGCGAGGAAGGCGCGGCCGAAGCTGATGAGGTCGGCACCCAGCCCGAGCCAGTGGTCGGCGTCGTCCCGGCCGGTCTGCTTCGGTCCCATCGGAAGCACCGGGTTCATGACGAGGGTGCCCGGCCACGCCCGGCGCAGGGCGACCAGCACCTCTTCGTCGGCGGTGGCTTCGAGGTGCACGTAGGCCAGCCCGAGGGGGGCCAGCTCGGTCAGCAGTGCGGTGTAGAGCTCGCGGACGTCGGTCTCCTCGACTCCCCAGAACTCCGTGTCCGGTGAGAGCCGGATGCCGGTCCTGGCCCCGCCGACGGCCTCGACGGTGGCGGCGGCGGCCTCGACGGCGAACCGGATCCGGTTGGCGACCGGGCCTCCGTAGCGGTCCGTGCGCAGGTTGGCGTTGGATGAGAGGAACTGCGAGATCAGGTAGCCGTTGGCGCCGTGGAGCTCCACGCCGTCGAAGCCCGCGTCAATGGCGCGCCGGGCGGCCCGGGCGTACGACTGCGCGTGCTCGGGCACTTCGGCGGTGTCCAGAGCGCGCGGCGTCGGGGCGGGCTGGGGCCCGGTCGGGGTGAACACGTCGCCGACGGCGGGGACGGCCGAGGGCCCGACCGGCTGCATGCCGGTGGTGTCGGGATGTGAGACTCGGCCGCCGTGCATGATCTGGGCGAAGATCCGTCCGCCGTTGGCGTGGACGGCAGCGGTCACGGGATGCCATGCGGCGACCTGCTCGTCGGTGTGCAGTCCCGGCGTGCCCGGGTTGGACTGCCCGATCGCGCTCGGCTGCACCCCCTCGCTCACGATCAGCCCGGCCGTGGCCCGCTGGGCGTAGTAGGCCGCCATCGACGGCGTCGCCAGACCGCCGGCGGCGGCCCGGACCCGGGTCATCGGGGCCATGACCACCCTGTTGGGCAGTGTCAGACCGCCGAGCCGGTAGCTGCTGAAAAGGGTCGTCACGTCAGGACTCCTTCGTGGTCCGCGGCGCCCGGACCTCGGGCACGGCAGCTACGCTAAAACCTCACACTGGTGTCAGAGGCAAGCTCTGTGACGCAGGACATAGCCGGGAGGATTTCGTGCGGATCGGGGAGCTCGCGTCGCGGGCCGGAGTCAGCGTCCGGTCCGTGCGCTACTACGAGGAGCAGGGGCTGCTCACCAGCACCCGCAGTCCCAGCGGGCAGCGGCACTACACGGACGGCGAGGTCGAGCGGGTCGCGTTCATCCAGCGGCTGTACGCCGCGGGCGTGTCCAGCCGCACCATCATCGAGCTGCTGCCCTGCGTCGACGCGCCCAGCGAGGAGAACTCCGACTCCGCGCTGGAGCGGATGGCGCAGGAGCGCGACCGGCTCTCCACGCACATCGCCGACCTCGTGCGGACCAGGGACGCGCTCGACGAGCTGGTGGCCGTGGCCAGGGCGTACCGGGAGCAGCTGGGGACGGCCGTGGCCGGCTGACCGGCGGGGGCCCCGTCCGGCCGGCAGCGCTCGGCTCGCTCGGATGGATCATCGTCTCGGCGTGAGCGATGGAGTGCGCGCGAGCGCCTGCGAGGACGAACTTCTCGTCAACGCCTTGGTGGCCATGGCGAAGGAGCGCGGCAAGCGCTGGTGGCAGGCCTACCGAGGCCGCATCGCGTCCAGCTTCCTCGACGTCGCCGAACTCGAACACCACGCCACGCACATCCGCACGTACCAGGTCGCACGCATCCCCGGCCTCTTCCAGACCGAGGAGTACATGCGTGCCGTCTTCGCCCTCTCGGCACCCCAACTCGCCGACGCCGAGCGGGAACTCCAGATCGAGCACCGGCTACAACGCCAGCAGCTCATCGAGCCCGAGGTGCGCGTCTCCCAGGAAGTGATCATTCACGAGGCCGCGCTCCGCATGCGCTTCGGCGGACGCAAGGCCGCCCGCGCACAGCTTGACCGCGTCCTGGAACTGGCACACCGCGACAACATCTCCGTGCGAGATGTCCCACTCGTGGTGGGCGGAGGCGGTGAGCCTGTTCATCGGTCGGCGGGCTGCGGACGTTGCCGCCGTTGCCGTTGTAACGAATACCGGGTGGCTTCTTGACGCTCCGGCTGCTCGTTGCCAGACTCGCCGTCCGCGACAGAAAACGCTTTCTAGTTCGTCTGTCGCGTGCTCAGCCACCGCGAGTCAGAGCCGTCCGAGGCCGTTCGCGCCTCGGAAATGAATCGATTCATAGGAATCGCGCGCGGTGGACCGACCCCCCACGCAGGAGAAGAAGACATGGGACGCAGGGCCACAGCCTTAATCAGAACCCGGGCCGGCATCGCCGCCGCCTGCACCACCGCCCTCCTGGCCACCGTGGCCGCGCTGACCGCCCCCGCCAGCGCGGCCCCCGAAACAGCCGTCGCGCCGCAACCGGCCGGTGCCGCCGCCCCGTTGGCGGCCTGCGGCGACGGCTCCTACCAGGCCGAAGCCGTACTGAGCGGCTCCACCTGGACCGCCCGGCGCGGCAGCAGCACCGTGTACACCGGCAGTGACATGCGCGCGGCCATGCAGGCCGCCGTGAACAGCCTCAGCTCCGGCCGCACCGCCAAGGAGCGGGTCGTCGTGCGCGGCTCCGGCTCCATCAGTGCGGGCTCCAGGGTCTCCCTGCCGAGCTACACCGTGCTCGACGTCTGCGGCACCATCAATGTGACCGGCACCGGCACCGGCTCGGGCGACCAGGCCCCCGTCTACGCACGCGGCGCCCGGGACATCGAGGTTCAGCACCTCAACCTCACCGGCGCCCCGCTGTACGGCATCTTCATGCGGAACGTCCAGAACGTCGTACTCGGCCAGATCGACATGCGCCTGTCGCGCGGCCTCGGCGTCCGTATCGACAACCGTGGCGACACCAGCCAGTGGACGCGGAATGTCCGTATCGACAACGTGTACGTCTCCGGGGCGAGCAGCCACGCGGTGGAGACGTACGGTGTCGACGGCCTCACCGTCGGCACCGTCACCGCCCGCAACGTCGGGGAGTCCGGCCTGCTGCTGAATCAGACCATCAACGCCACCATCACCAAGGTCGACGCCGACGGCGCGGGCGCGGGCACCGGCTACGCGGCCTTCCGCATGGCCAACCGCAACGGCCGCGTCGGCAGTAGCTACCCCACCAACATCCGTGTCGGTGAGGTCATCGCCCGCGGCGGCGGTCGCGGAGTGTTCTGCGTCTCCGAGAGCGGCGGCGCGGTCATCGACCGCGTGAACATCTCCAACACCGGCAACAACGCGATCCTGATCGAGAACTGCTACAACGTGAACATCGCCGCGCAGAGCGGCAGCGTCACGGGCGGCGGCGGAATCCGCCTCGCCGCGCGGTCCGAGTTCGCCAACAACTCCGACATCAACATCCAGAACCTCACGGTGACCAACTCCGCCATCAGGGAGAGCCCCTGCGGGACCAACACCAACTTCCGTAACAACAGGCTGGTCAACAGCACGCAGAGCATCTGCTAGCTCATCGTGTACGTCAGGACTTGTCGGGCACACCCTCATCGGGCGTGCCCGGCACGTCCTCGACGATGACCGGGAAGCGGCGCGGGGCCACGAAAATCAAGGCCAGCAGCGCCAGCCCGGCAGCGCACGCCGCGCCCAGATAGACGTAGTCGACCGCCGCGTCCACCGCCCGCCGGAGCTGGTCCGCCGCCTGTGCCGTCAGCGACGCCGGGTCGGCCAGTGCGCGTGATACCGCGTCCAAGTCGCCCGCGCCGCCCAGCCGGGCCGCCAGTACCCCGTTCGCCACGGCCCCGAAGAGCGCCGCGCCCAGGGACTGGCCCACCAGTCGGCAGAACAGTACGGACGCCGTCGTCGTGCCCCGCTCCGACCAGCCCACCGTCGACTGGACGCCGATGATCAGCGGCAGCTGGAACAGGCCCAGCGCCGCGCCCAGCAGGAGCATCAGCAGGGCCGGTTGCCACGGTTCGCCCGGGTAGGGCAGCAGCGGGAACGCCATGAGGATCACGGCGGCCAGCGAGATGCCGATGATCGAGGTCTGGCGGAAGCCGATGCGGGTGTAGAGGTGGTTGGACAGTGCCGCGGAGATCGGCCAGCTCAGGGTCATGACGGACAGGACGAAGCCCGCGGCGATCGGGCCGAGGCCGAGGACCGACTGGGCGTAGGTGGGGAGGAAGACGATGGGGGCGACCATGAGCAGGCCCAGCGCCCCCAGCGCGAGGTTCACCGCGGCGATTGGCCGGCGGCGCCAGACCCAGCCCGGGATGATCGGCTCCGCGGCCCGCCGCTCGATGACGACGGTGAGGGCCACCAGGACCGTACTCCCGCCGAACAGCGCCAGCGAGGGCGCGGAGAACCAGGGCCAGGCGATGCCGCCCTGGACGAGCGCGGTGACCAGGAGCGTGCCTGCCGCGAAGACGGCCAGCGCGCCGGGCCAGTCGATACGGGGGCGGGCGGCCGGTTTCATACGGGACGGCTCGCGCAGGTGGCGTACGACCAGCCACAGCGCGAACGCGCCCACCGGCAGGTTTATCAGGAAGATCCAGCGCCAGTTCGCGTACGTCGTGAGCAGCCCGCCGACCACGGGCCCGGCCACCGCCGAGACCGCCCACACCGTGGACAACCTCGCCTGGATCTTGGGGCGTTCCTTGAGGGGGTAGAGGTCAGCGGCGATGGTCTGCACCGTGCCCTGGAGGGCGCCGCCGCCCAGCCCCTGCACCACCCGGAAGGCGATCAGCGCCGCCATGTTCCAGGCACCCGCGCACAGCAGTGAGCCGAGGAGGAAGAGGATGATGCCGGTGATCAGGACAGGCTTGCGGCCGAAGGTGTCGGAGAGCTTCCCGTAGACGGGGAGCGAGACGGTGACGGCGAGCAGATAGCCGGAGAAGAGCCAGGAAAAGACCGAGAAGCCGCCGAGGTCGCCGACGATCTGGGGTACGGCGGTGGCGATGATGGTGCCGTCCAGCGCGGCCAGCGCCATGCAGACCATCAGCGCTGCGGCGACCGGGCGGCGTTCGCGCGCCGTGGCGGGCGCCCGGGCTCCTGCCCCGGTTCCTGCCCCTGCCCCGGCTACCGCCCCTGTCTCCGTCCCCGCACCCGTCCCCGCCCCCGGTATGCCCTCGGTGGTGCCCACCCCTTGGTCCTTTCCCCCTGCACGTACATCCCCGGCACACCCTCTCACTTGAGCCTCACGCAACGGCAGGGTGCAGGATCAATACATGCGTCTCCACCCAGAGGTGGAGAACCCCTAGGGGCTTCTCCCTACTTAGGGCCGGGGCATTTTCGTCCCGGGGGACGACGAGGAGGCGTGGGTCGACTCCTTAGGTTGTTCTTACGGCCGCGGGTGAGGCCAGCACCACCGGGGGGTGGGGAAAACCCCCGGTTCAAGACTGCGCTGTGCACCAGCGCGCCGGACCGCTTCTGTAGCAAGAATCGAACCGTACGCGGCGAGACCTGAACGCGCCCATCAGCTAGCTGCTCTGACTGACGACTGACTTAGACTTAGGAGACATACCGTGACTACGGCTGTGACAATTCCCCGGCATGGGGACACCGGAGGGCGTACGGCCGTCGCCGCGCGAGGACGGCAGGTCGTCAAGGCATACGGAACCGGGGAGACCCGCGTCGTCGCCCTCGACCACGTCGACGTCGACATCGCCCGCGGGCAGTTCACCGCCATCATGGGCCCGTCGGGCTCCGGCAAGTCCACCCTGATGCACTGTCTGGCCGGGCTCGACACCGTGACGTCGGGTGAGATCTACCTCGACGACACCGAGATCACCAAGCTCAAGGACAAGAAGCTCACGCAGCTGCGCCGGGACCGGATCGGCTTTATCTTCCAGGCGTTCAACCTGCTGCCCACGCTCAACGCCCTGGAGAACATCACGCTCCCCATGGACATAGCCGGGCGCAAGCCGGATGCCGGGTGGCTCAACCAGGTCGTGGAGACGGTCGGTCTGTCCGACCGTCTCAAGCACCGGCCCACCGAGCTCTCCGGCGGTCAGCAGCAGCGTGTCGCGGTGGCCCGCGCGCTCGCCGCCCGGCCCGAGATCATTTTCGGTGACGAGCCGACCGGAAATCTCGACTCCCGCGCGGGCGCCGAGGTGCTCGGCTTCCTGCGCCGCTCCGTCGACGACCTGGGGCAGACGATCGTGATCGTCACCCACGACCCCGTGGCCGCCTCGTACTCGGACCGCGTGCTCTACCTCGCCGACGGCCGCATCGTGGACGAGATGCTCCGGCCGACCGCCGACGCCGTCCTCGACCGCATGAAGGACTTCGACGCGCGGGGGCGCACGTCATGACTGTATGGAAAACCTCGATGCGCAACTTCCTTGCGCACAAGGGGCGAATGGCGCTCTCGGCGGTGGCGGTGCTGCTGTCGGTGGCCTTTGTCTCGGGCACGCTCGTGTTCACGGACACGATGAACACGACGTTCGACAAGCTCTTCGCCGCGACCGCCTCCGATGTCACCGTCTCCCCCAAGGGCGCCGACGACGACGAGAACCCGGCGACCGGCAAGCCCGAATCGCTGCCCGCCTCCCTGGTGGACACGGTTACGAAGGTCGAGGGCGTGAAGTCCGCCGAGGGCGGGGTCGCCAGCTTCAGCGTGACCGTCGTCAACTCCAAGAACAAGGACATGGGTTCCAGCACCGGCGCTCCGACGATCGCCGCCAACTGGACGAAGAACGACCTCAAGTCGATGGACATCACCTCCGGGAACGCGCCGCGCGGCCCCACCGAGGTCATGGTCGACGCCGACACCGCGGACAAGCACCACCTGAAGCTGGGTGACGAGCTGCGCACCATCGCCGCCACCGGCGACTTCACCGCGAAGATCTCCGGCATCGCCACCTTCAAGGTCACCAACCCCGGTGCGGCGATCGTCTACTTCGACACCGCCACCGCCCAGCGTCAACTGCTCGGCGGGGGAGGGCTGTTCACCAACATCCTGATTACCGCCGCGGATGGTGTGAGCGACGACCAGCTCAAGAAGAACATCGCCACGGCGCTCGACGGCGGCGCCGCGTACAAGCTCCAGACGGCGAAGGAAGCCGCCGACTCGGGCCGCGAAGAGGTCGGCTCGTTCCTCGATGTGATGAAGTACGCGATGCTCGGCTTCGCCGGGATCGCGCTCCTCGTCGGGATCTTCCTCATCGTCAACACCTTCTCGATGCTGGTGGCCCAGCGCACCCGCGAGATAGGCCTGATGCGGGCCATCGGCTCCAGCCGTAAGCAGATCAACCGTTCCGTGCTGGTCGAGGCGCTGCTGCTCGGCATCGTCGGCTCCCTCGCGGGCGTCGCCGCGGGCGTGGGCCTGGCGGTCGGGCTGATGAAGCTGATGGGCTCGCTGGGCATGGAGCTGTCCACCAGCGATCTGACGGTGAAGTGGACGACCCCGGCCGTCGGTCTCCTCCTCGGCGTCCTGGTCACGATCGTCGCCGCGTACGTCCCGGCCCGCCGCGCCGGCAAGGTCTCCCCGATGGCCGCGCTGCGCGACGCCGGTACGCCGGCGGACGGCAAGGCGGGCCGGATCCGGGCCGCGATCGGCCTGGTGCTGACGGGTGGCGGGGCTGCGGCGCTGCTGGTCGCCACGCAGGCGGACAAGGCGAGCGAGGGATCGCTGTTCCTCGGCCTCGGCGTGGTGCTGTCGCTGATCGGCTTCGTCGTCATCGGCCCGCTGCTGGCGGGTGTGGTGGTACGGGCGCTGAGCGCGGTCGTCCTGCGGATGTTCGGCCCGGTCGGGCGGCTCGCGGAGCGCAACGCGCTGCGCAACCCGCGACGGACCGGAGCGACGGGCGCCGCGCTGATGATCGGGCTCGCGCTGGTGGCGTGTCTGTCGGTGGTCGGCTCCTCGATGGTGGCCTCGGCCACGCAGGAGCTCGACAAGTCGGTCGGCGCGGACTTCATCATCCAGTCCGACAAGGGCCAGCTGCTCATTCCGCAGATCGAGAAGGCCCTGAACTCGGCCCCGCACATCGAGCACGTCACCAACTACAAGAGCGTGGAGGCCAAGCTGACCGCGCCCGACGGCACGGCCGAGGACGCGGACCTGGTCGCCGCGGACCCGACGTACGCGCAGGATCTGCGCCGTGAGACGGTCGCGGGCGACCTGGCGGCGGCGTACGGGAAGAACGCGATGTCGGTGGGCGACAAGTACGCCACGGAGCACGGCGTCAAGGTCGGCGACACGCTCAAGGCCGCCTTCAAGAACGGCCGGACGGCCGAGCTGAAGGTCGCGGCGATCACGGCCGACGACTCGACCGTGGACCGGGGCGCGATGTACATCAACATCACGACCGCCGCGGAGTACCTGCCCGCCGACAAGATGCCGCAGAACATGATCATGTTCGCGAAGGCGGAGGACGGCAAGGAGAAGGAGGCGTACGCCGCCATGAAGGCGTCGGTCGCCAAGTACCCCCAGTACAAGGTGCGGAACCAGACCGACTTCAAGCAGCAGCTGAAGGACCAGATCGGCCAGTTGCTGAACATCGTCTACGGGCTGCTGGCGCTCGCGATCGTCGTCGCGGTGCTGGGTGTGGTGAACACGCTCGCCCTGTCGGTGGTGGAGCGTACGCGGGAGATCGGCCTGATGCGGGCGATCGGCCTGTCGCGGCGGCAGCTGCGCAGGATGATCCGCCTGGAGTCGGTGGTCATCGCCCTCTTCGGCGCGCTGCTGGGCCTGGGGCTCGGCATGGGCTGGGGAACCGCGGCGCAGAAGCTGCTGGCGCTGGAGGGTCTGGGGGTCCTGGAGATCCCGTGGCCGACGATTCTGACGGTGTTCGTGGCGTCGGCGTTCGTGGGGCTGTTCGCGGCTCTGGTGCCGGCGTTCCGGGCGGGCAGGATGAACGTACTGAACGCGATCGCCTCCGACTAGTACCAGGACTGGGCGACGCGTGCTTGTACTACCAGTGGTCCCGGTGCGGCTCTCGCACCGGGACCACTGGCGTTCCCGCCAGTCACCTCAGCGGAGGGACTCCAGAGTGCCGCCCAGCGGAATGTCCCTGGAGGCGTTGTTGTCGACGATGACCGGTGTCACGGAGAAGCCCTTGGAGCTCTCGCGCCACTGCGCCATCACCAGCGGCTCCGCCGAGACGTTCTTCACCGGCCCTGCCTGCCAGTCCAGCGGTCCCACGATCGTCGTCAGACTGACGGTGCCCAGCGCCTCCGCCAGCTCCTCGCGGTCCTTGGGGTCCGACACCTTCCGCAGCGCGTCGGCGGCGACCTCGAAGAGCGCCATATTGGACCCCATGACCTGGTTCCACTGCTTGCCGGTTGTCTTCTCGTAGTCGGCGGCGAGTTCCTCGGACGTCTGGTTGGTCAGGGTGGAGGAATACGGGAACTGGGGTGTCCACCAGAATCCGGCGGTCAGCCCGATCCCCAGTTCGCCCAGGCTCTCGATCTGCGAGGGGAAAAGACCGGTCTTGGCGATCGAGGCGATCTTGGGGCGGTAGCCCTCCGCGCGCGCCTGCTTCCAGAAGGCGGCGAAGTCGGGCGGGAGCGGGAAGCTGTTGAAGATCTCCGCGTCGTCCTTCTTGAACCGGGATATCTGCGCCGAGTAGTCCTGCGCCCCGCCCTCGTACGCGCCCGGGTCGACGAGGGTGAAGCCCGCCTTCTCCAGCACAGGCCCGAGGCCCTCCCGTACCGCCTTGCCGTCGGGGTCGTTCGGCCACATCACACCGACCGATTCATTGGTGCTCACCTGCCCCTTCCACAGGGAGGCGTACGCCGCGCCGAAGTCCGCCGTGCCGATGAAGAAGTGGTACGTGTACGTGAACGGCTCCGCGGCCGTCGCGCCGCGGCCGAAGTACCAGGCCTCCCAGGGGACGACGGTCGACACGCACGGGATCCGCGCGGCCTCGCAGGCGTCGGACACGGGGTTGACCGTCTCCGGCGTCGAGGAGACGAGCATCAGGTCGATCTTCTGGGTGCCGATGAGCTCGGCGGCGGCCTGCGCGGCCTGCTGGGGGCTGGACCGGCTGTCCCGGCTGATGATCTCGACGTTGTGCTTTTTCCTGTGGATGATGAGGCCGTCGGCGAAGGCCTCGCGCACTTTCTTCAGCAGGTAGGCGTCGGGCTCGCCGAAGGCGGCAGCGGCACCGGTGACGGGCGAGATATAGCCGATCCGTACGGTGGCGTCGGGCTTCGGGTCGCTTCCCGCCACGTTGCCGCAGGCGGTGAGGAGTCCGCCCGAGGAGAGCAGGACAGCGCCCGCGGTGGCTCTGAGAACGGATCTTCGTGACAATTCGTGGTTCATGAGGGTTGGCTCCGAAACATCCCAGGGGCACATGGGACTGGGTACTGGGTATGGGGGACTGTGGACTGACTGGGGAGATGGCACGTGTCAGTGACAGAGCGAAAGAGCGAGCGGCGGAGAGCGGCCGGCGCGAGGTGGCGGCCTGCGCGGGGTCGCCGCGGGGCCGTTCCCAAGGTTGCGGTGGGGCCCCAACAGTGGACGCCGGTCGAACAGGGGCCGCTCGGCCGGCTCCTGCGTCAGGGAGCCTGATCATGCCTGTGTGACGGAACGTTTACAAGGGGTTGACAGGCACGTTCTGTGTCCGGACGGTAGCCGAGCGACTGTCACAGGAGCGTCGTAGGCTTGGATGCCCCGGCCCGTTCGACGTGTCGGGCCTCTCGCGTTTCCCCACTCCACACCCGCCACCCCACACGCGCCCCGGATGGAAGCCCTTCATGAGCCTGCACGGTCTGCTCGATGCCGTCGTACGTGACCCGGCGCTCGCCGAAGCGGTGAAGGCCGCCGGTGAAGCTCGCCGTATGCGTGTCGATCTCGTCGGCCCGCCCGCAGTGCGCCCCTTCGCGGTCGCCGCGCTGGCGCGCCGGGCCGGACGCCCGGTGCTGGCCGTCACGGCGACCGGGCGGGAGGCCGAGGATCTGGCGGCCGCGCTGCGCTCGCTGCTGCCCGAGGCGGGCATCGCCGAGTTCCCCTCCTGGGAGACCCTGCCGCACGAACGGCTCTCGCCGCGCTCCGACACCGTGGGCCGCCGCCTGGCGGTGCTGCGCAGGCTGGCCCACCCCTCGTCCGACGACCCGGCGGCCGGACCCGTCTCCGTCGTCGTCGCGCCCATCCGCTCCGTACTGCAGCCGCAGGTCAAGGGGCTCGGCGACCTGGAGCCCGTGGCGCTGCGCACCGGCACCCAGGCCGATCTGAACCAGGTCGTGGACGCGCTCGCGGCAGCGGCGTACTCCCGGGTGGAACTGGTCGAGAAGCGCGGCGAGTTCGCGGTCCGCGGCGGCATTCTCGATGTCTTCCCGCCGACCGAGGAGCATCCCCTGCGGGTGGAGTTCTGGGGCGACGACATCGAGGAGATCCGGTACTTCAAGGTCGCGGACCAGCGTTCACTGGAGGTCGCGGAGCACGGTCTGTGGGCGGCGCCCTGCCGTGAGCTGCTGCTGACCGAGGACGTACGGCAGCGGGCCGCCGCGCTCGCGGAGCTGCATCCGGAGCTGGGCGAGCTGCTCGGCAAGATCGCCGAGGGGATCGCCGTCGAGGGTATGGAGTCTCTCGCGCCGGTCCTCGTGGACGAGATGGAGCTGCTGCTGGACGTGCTGCCCGCGGGCAGCATGGCCGTGGTCTGCGACCCCGAGCGGGTACGGACGCGGGCGGCGGACCTGGTGGCGACGAGCCAGGAGTTCCTGCAGGCGTCGTGGGCGGCGACGGCGGGCGGCGGCGAGGCCCCGATCGATGTCGGCGCGGCCTCGCTGTGGGGGATCGCGGACGTACGGGAGCGGGCGCGCGAGCTGGGCATGATGTGGTGGTCCATCTCGCCCTTCGCCGCGGACGAAGAGGTGTCCGTGGACACCATCAAGCTGGGCATGCGCGCCCCCGAGACGTACCGCGGCGACACCGCGCGCGCTCTGGCCGACACCAAGGGCTGGCTGGCGGACGGCTGGCGGACGGTGTACGTGACGGAGGCGCACGGCCCCGCGGCCCGTACCGCCGAGGTGCTCAGCGGCGAGGGCATCCCGGCGCGCCTGGTCCCCGACCTCGGCGAGATCGCTCCGTCCGTGGTCCAGGTGTCGTGCGGCTCGATCGACTACGGCTTCATCGACCCCGGCCTGAAGCTCGCTGTCCTGACGGAGACGGACCTGACGGGCCAGAAGGCGGCCGGCAGAGACGGCCAGCGGATGCCGACGCGCCGCCGGAAGACGATCGACCCGCTCACGCTTGAGGCGGGCGACTACATCGTCCACGAGCAGCACGGCGTGGGCCGTTACGTCGAGATGGTGCAGCGCACCGTACAGAACGCGACCCGCGAATATCTGCTGGTGGAGTACGCCCCGGCCAAGCGCGGCCAGCCGGGCGACCGGCTGTACATCCCCACCGACCAGCTGGAGCAGGTCACCAAGTACGTGGGCGGCGAGGCACCGACGCTGCACCGGCTCGGCGGCGCGGACTGGACGAAGACGAAGGCGCGGGCGAAGAAGGCGGTCAAGGAGATCGCCGGGGACCTGATCAAGCTGTACTCGGCGCGGATGGCGGCGCCGGGCTACGCGTTCGGGCCGGACACGCCGTGGCAGCGCGAGCTGGAGGACGCGTTCGCGTATGTGGAGACGCCCGACCAGCTCTCCACGATCGCCGAGGTCAAGGAGGACATGGAGAAGACGGTCCCGATGGACCGGCTGATCTGCGGCGACGTCGGCTACGGCAAGACGGAGATCGCGGTACGGGCGGCGTTCAAGGCGGTCCAGGACGGCAAGCAGGTCGCGATCCTGGTCCCGACGACGCTGCTGGTGCAGCAGCACTTCGGGACGTTCTCCGAGCGGTACGCCCAGTTCCCGGTCAATGTGCGGGCGCTCAGCCGCTTCCAGTCGGACACGGAGGCGAAGGCGACGCTGGAGGGCCTGCGGGACGGCACGGTCGACATCGTCATCGGCACGCATCGGCTGTTCTCCTCGGAGACCAAGTTCAAGGACCTGGGTCTGGTCGTGGTGGACGAGGAGCAGCGCTTCGGCGTCGAGCACAAGGAGCAGCTGAAGAAGCTCCGCGCGAATGTCGACGTACTGACGATGTCCGCCACCCCCATCCCTCGTACGCTCGAAATGGCGGTCACGGGCATCCGCGAGATGTCGACCATCACCACCCCGCCGGAGGAGCGCCACCCGGTGCTGACGTTCGTCGGCCCGTACGAGGAGAAGCAGATCGGCGCGGCGGTGCGCCGGGAGCTGCTGCGCGAGGGCCAGGTCTTCTACATCCACAACCGGGTGGAGTCGATCGACCGGGCGGCGAGCCGGCTGCGTGACATTGTCCCGGAGGCGCGGATCCAGATCGCGCACGGGCAGATGGGGGAGGCGGCGCTGGAGCAGGTGGTCGTGGACTTCTGGGAGAAGAAGTTCGACGTGCTGGTGTCGACGACGATTGTCGAGTCGGGCATCGACATCTCGAACGCGAACACGCTGATCGTGGAGCGCGGCGACAACTTCGGTCTGTCGCAGCTGCATCAGCTGCGGGGGCGGGTGGGCCGTGGTCGGGACCGCGGTTACGCGTACTTCCTCTACCCGCCGGAGAAGCCGCTGACCGAGACCGCGCACGAGCGGCTGGCGACGATCGCCCAGCACACGGAGATGGGCGCGGGTATGTACGTGGCGATGAAGGACCTGGAGATCCGCGGCGCGGGCAATCTGCTGGGCGGGGAGCAGTCGGGCCATATCGCGGGCGTGGGTTTCGACCTGTACGTACGGATGGTGGGCGAGGCGGTCGCGGACTACCGGGCGCAGATGGAGGGCGGCGTGGAGGAGGAGCCCACGCTGGAGGTCAAGATCGAGCTCCCGGTCGACGCGCATGTCCCGCACGAGTACGCGCCGGGTGAGCGGCTGCGGCTGCAGGCGTACCGGGCGATCGCGTCGGCAACGACGGAGGACGACATCAAGTCGGTCCGCGAGGAGTTGGTGGACCGCTACGGCCCGCTCCCGGAGCCGGTGGAGAACCTGCTGCTGGTGGCGGGGCTGCGGATGCTGGCGCGGGCGTGCGGGGTGGGCGAGATCGTGCTGCAGGGGCCGAACATCCGGTTCGCGCCGGTGGAGCTGAGGGAGTCGCAGGAGCTGCGGCTGCAGAGGCTGTATCCGCGGACGGTTATCAAGGCGCCGGCACACCAGATCCTGGTGCCGCGCCCGACGACGGGCAAGATCGGCGGGAAGCCGGTGGTGGGGCGGGGCTTGCTGGGGTGGACGGGGGAGTTCCTGACGACGATCTTGGGGTCGTAGCCGTAGGGGAGCGTTCCGCCTACTGGATCCCGTGTCAGGTGTTCTACCCGTGGAGATTGGCGGCAGCGATCGCTGGCGAGTGATCTTGATTGAGTAAGGGCCTCGGGGTGCGGTGTGGATTGCGACATCTACACCGAACGACGAAGGCCCTCATGCCTCACTGCGGTACACCGCTGACCCGAGACCCTGGCCCGCTGGGTGTAGGGCGCAGCGCCACGGCTATGCGGAGAAGCGACATGGCGTCCTTGTCCGGAGTGAAGGCTCGCCGATCGAGGAGAGTGCGCGGTGGGGTTGGTCGGGCAGGTCGCTCCGAGCGGCAGGCCTTACAGCAGAGCATGCCCGATCTTGAGATGGACCGAGCGGCCTAAGGGAACGGTCTTGAAAGCCGAAGTGCCCTGAAACGGCCCTCGGAGGCAGGAGCCATTGAGACTGCCCAGCTCAAACAAAGCGCAGGTGAGGCGGGGTGCCGGGCTGAGTCCGGCACCCCGCCTCTCGGCTTGCTGTCTCACCGTGTCTCACCCTGTGCCGCTGTTGATCAGCACGCACGGACCAACGACGGACCAAATCTGGCAGCTCTCAACGGGGTCGGAGCGAGGTTCCATCTCGGTCCTCTCCGCTCTTCGCGGTCGAGCTACGACGCTGGCATAGACCTCACTAGCCACTGAGTTACAACCTTCATCACGGGTTCAAGGCGCATCCGCCGCGCACAGCGCGGCGTCGCGCAGCCCGGCGACTCGGGCCGCGCTCCTGTCTTCGCCCCGCTCTGGCCCGGCCGCCGGCCGCACGCCAACGGCGAAGGGTTTGATGGGGTGAACCCCGATGTGGCTGGGGCGGTCGGCTCCGCGGCTTTAGGCAGCCACCATGGGGCGAGCCTCGAAGATCGGGGCCCACATCGGGCATTACGTAGCGGGCAGGTCCACAGACCGCCCGAGTCGCCGCAAGCTTACGGGCCCCGATCTCTCGCCCCATGGCAGCTCCCGCCCAAAGCCACTCCGCCAACCTCGTAACTTTCAGTACAGCGTCGATCACGGTAAAGTCCCGTCAGGCGAAGGGAACGCCGAATCTTGGGAGGCGGTAGATGGCTAAATTCTCAGCCGGCGTCGGATTTGGCACGCCGGCATCAAAACTACGAATGATGTCGGACGAGTACGTTGCGCAAATGTACTCGATCATTGAAATCAACCGCTCCATCATTCCCGAGATGGCAGTCAAGGATGAAGAGCTAGCCGACCAGTTGCGCAGGAGAATCGTTGCACAGTTGACGGATAGCGAACGCGAAGAGTACGCGGATTATCTAGAGAAAATCGCCGCCACGATATTCGCGGCAGCCGACCAAGCCGAAGGCCGGCCTAAGCCTGGCGATAATACCTCCGCCCTCTCGATTGAGATCCAAAATGGTGTCATCGGGTCAGCTATTCAACGCTCCATAGCCGAGGGCATGATGAGGACTAGGGCGGGATCTAGCGAGGAGCTCCTAAGGAAATCATTGCTCGTCTCGGCAATTTCGTCATTCGAGGTTCTCTTTGGGCAGATAGCTAGGGCCATCTATAGCGTGAACAGCTCGGCCCTCAATGACTCCGACTACGCCTTCACTCTCCAAGAGCTCGCCAAGTTTTCCACCCTCGACGACGCGCGAGAATATCTAATCGAGCGGCGAATCTCAGGCCTACTCCGCGACAGCATCGACGCCTGGGACAAGTGGCTAAAGCGCACCTCGGGTGGCTTGTCAATGGATACCCTTCCCGTAGAGTGGCCACTGATCAGGGAGTCCTTCGCACGGAGGAACCTTATCGTCCATACGGGCGGAGTGGTAAACCACTTGTACACCACGGTGATCCAGAAGCTTGACAGTCCTAACGCAGACAGAATCACCATTGGTTCTCGATTGACGGTGGACGAGGAATATCTTGACCGCGTACTCCAAGAGCTGCTCGCCCTAGGGCACATCCTGACATGCGCCACAGGTAGCAAGTTGCACAAAAGTGAAGAGGAAAATTTCGCTAGCGCCACTGTTGCAACGATCCAAAACCTCTCCGCGAAGAGCGCATGGCGCGCCTGCTCGGCGGTATGCAAGTATGCCCTTTCGCGCAATCTCGCGAGAAGCAGCGAAATGAACGTCAGGGTTAGATCCTGGCTGTCAAGGAAAGAGATCCACGGAATCGAATCCATTCGAAAGGAAGTGGAAGAGTGGGATACTAGTGGCCTCTCAAAGGGCATCTCGCACTGCAAAGCAGTCCTTCTAGATGATCTAGATTCTGCGCTACCCGAAATCGACGCCCTGCTTAGGATGGGAGAACTAACCAAGTTCGAATTGGCTCTCGATCCACTCTACGACGGCGTTGTTGGACAACTTTCAATTGACCAAGAGACCTCATAAGTACCTGGTCATGTGCTTCTGCCGAAACTGGTGAGTGTGCAACTGCGTGATAGCGCCTACATACAACGGCGGGCAACCCCACACACCTGCGGGCCGTCGCAGCAGGTGGGAGGCACCCAGCCCAAGGTCGAGCGCCCGCCCAAGTTGATTCGGGACGAAGCGGTCGGCTGTACAGGAGCGCCGTACCGCAACCCCATCACCCTCCCCCGTCCGCTACCTTTCTCCGGGGCCTCGTAGCGGCCGGTATGCTCGTCGCTGACCGATCCGGCTAGAGCTACGGATCAGAAGTTCCCCGTGCCACAACCGCGCCAGATCGAGCGGGGAGCCAAGGGGAACCGCGGCCGCCAGCAGTGCACTCAGCCCGCGTCTGGCGAAGTCGGCATGCCGCAGGTCAGGCACCAACTCGCCCCACCTCGCTCCTAAAGCGGGTGTCGCAGGTTCGACTCCTGCCAGGGCCACGAGCCAATAGCCGGACCGATCATGGTCCGGAGCCTTTGACATCTACCTCTGACATCAACGCCGATGGTCACTGACGGCCGGGGCGTCTCCTGAGCAGGCACCCATGTGGGCTCATCGCACTGAGCCGCCCGCGTTCGTCTACGGTCTCGTCGTTGGTAGGGCCCGGGGGCCTCCTCGGCCGGACACCGGTGCTCGTCCAAGCGCTCATCGTCATGGCGGCCGACCGCAAGCACGCAAAGCACCCAGCCGTAACGCCGTTACGTCACGATAGCGGAAGCTGCATCACGTCCTCTAGTACTCCAGCCGTAGATCGTGATCTCGATGGTGAGTGGCGCCTCTCCGCCTACCCGAGTTCACCGAGACGGAGGGCGTCCCTTATCTCGCTGAGCTTCGCGGTTGTCGCGGCGTCCGTTCCTTCACCTGTTCGCTGAGACGGAGGGCGTCCTCAATCGCGCTGAGCTTCGCGGAGGACAGGACGCCCGCCCGCTCGATCAGGTCGTCCTGGGACACGGTGGTCAGCCACGTGCAGGGGGTAAAGCCCGGGTGCGGGAACGCGAACCGCAGCACGCCTTCAAAGGGCAGTCCTTCCATGGCGCCTACTTGCACTTCGACGCCCAGACCGCTGATGTCGACGCCCGCAGGAGTGACGACCTGCATCGCCCGGATCCTGGACGCGTCGTCTGCCGCCAGCAGTACGACCAGCCGCCGCTCGTCGAACTCCACCCACCAGACTTCACCACGTTGCACATGTCCTCCTGACTCAGGACGGCAGGCGGAACTGCGCGACCCTGACGCGTTGTGGAGACGGGTGCGGCCACCGTTGATCATCGTGAGTTGTGTGGACTGACGAAGAGACGGTGGCCGCAGGTCACAGCATAGAACCCGCCCGTTGGCGGGACGCGTTCGAGGGCCTGATGGGCCGGATCGCGGGGCGCTTCGCCCGGGTCGAACCCCGGCGCAGGGCGGCGCGGTTGGTGCTCGGTCTATTGTCCGACCTGCCACGCAAGAACTGCTGGACCATCGCCGAGTGGGCTGGCGAGACCACTCCGGACGGCATGCAGCACTTGTTGGGCAGGGCCAAGTGGGATGCCGATCAGGTCCGCGACGACGTGTGCGGCTACGTGGTGGAGCACCTGCACGACGACCGGGCGGTGCTGGTCGTCGACGAGACCGGCGATGTGAAGAAGGGCACTGGCACGGTCGGCGTCCAGCGCCAATACACCGGCACTGCCGGCCGGATCGAGAACTCCCAAGTCGCCGTCTACCTGGTCTACGCAGGCAAGCGCGGCCACGCCGCAGTGGACCGGGAACTCTACGTTCCGCGCTCCTGGACCTCCGACCCCGACCGCTGCCGCGCCGTGGGCCTTGCCGAGGACACCACCTTCGCCACCAAGCCGGAGCTGGCCACGCGTATGGTCGCCCGGTTCCTGGACGCCGGCCATCAGGCTGCCTGGGTTGCCGGCTCGACCTGGACAAGGTCCGCCGGCACTGGCCGGACATCCTGCGCCTGATGGCGTCGGTGCACACGAGGGAGATCTCCGCCCACGACGTGATCCGGATCCTGCAACACGGCGGCCGGCCGACCCAGCTCGCCGAGGCGGTGGCCACCTACGGACGGATCTTCAAGACGCTGCATGTGTTGACGTTCGTCGACGACCCGGACTACCGCCGGGACCTCAAGGGCATGCGCAACCTGCAGGAAGGCCGCCACAGCCTGGGTCGGCACGTCTTCCACGGCCGTAAGGGCGAGCTCTACCGGGCTTATCACGCGGGAATGGAAGATCAGCTCGGCGCGCTGGGGCTGGTTTTAAACTGTGTGACCTTATGGAACACCCTGTATTTGGATCACGCGCTGGCGACGTTACGGGCGCAGGGCTATCCGGTGCTCGACGCCGACGCCGCCCGGCTGTCGGTGTATCAGTGGCAGCACATCAACGTGCACGGGCACTACTCGTTCGCCCTGCCCGACCTCGGCGGCGGACGCCGCCCCCTACGCGACCCCGACTCCGAATGACGGGTAGAAACATCCACCATGCCCACTCCTGCCCCGCTGAGTGACCCGCTCCCACCGCCACAGGTGTTCCTCGACGCCTTGAGCGCGCTCGTGGGTGGAAGTGGCCGCGAGGGACGCTTGCAAAGCGCAAAATAGCCTCTGTGACTATGCCGATCGACCCGAAACGGGTCTTGCAGGGCGTCCAGTTGATGACCGCGGTCCTCGGCCTGGACGGTCTCATGACCGGTGCGGACTCGGCCGACAAAGCGTTGACCGCTGGCATGAAGGCTGCGGCCACGCTCGGACCGGTCATGCTCGAAGATCCGGATGCCGTACGTGCGTTGATGGCTCTCGCGGAAACTCTGCTACGCCTTCGGCACGACGACACCGGGAAGACGCCGAAGCAGACCCTGCAGGAGATCGCGCTCAAGGCGGCTGACGGCACGTAGCACGTCAACGGCCCCCAAGTACTGGGGGGGCGGAAAGGCGGGTCAGGTGTTGCTGCGGTAGTCGCGGGGTGGTGCGCCGGTGTGGCGCTGGAAGGCGCGGCTGAAGTCTGCCGGTCGGGAGAAGCCCCAGCGGCGGGCGATGGTGGCGATGGTGAGGTGGTCGAGGCGGCGGTCGGCCAGATCGCGGCGGGCCCGGTCCAGGCGGCGGGTGCGGACGTGAGCGGCGACGCTGACGGGGTGGTGCTGTTGGAAGATGCGGTGCAGGTAGCGCGAGGAGATCCGGTGGGCGGCGGCGATCGTGGCGGGACGCAGCTCCGGATGGTGCAGGTTCTCCTCGATGAAGGCGATAATGCGCAGGTAGAGGGTGTGCGTTGGCGAGCGCAGCGGCGGGTTCTCCCGCTCCAGGTGGTGGGCGAGCACCGCAGTGGTCAGGTCCACCGCGATGATCTCGAGGCGCTGCGCGTCGCGTTCGGTGCAGCGGGTGTGGCCATCGGCCAGGGAGGCGAGGAAGGCGGCGACGAGGCTGCCGATGCCTTCGGTTCCGGGTAGCGAAGTAGCGCAAAGACCGGCCACCTGATCAACGGGCAGCGGAAACAGCCTCTTGGGGAACTGCAGGATCACCGACTCCGCTGGTGAGGTCCCGCTAACAATCGCCTCGAACGGCCGGGAGCTGTCGTAGAGCACCAGGTCGCCGCGGCGGAGCACGACGCTGGCGCCGTTCTGCTCTATGCCCTGTCGGCCTGCCCGGATGAGAGCGACCTGGTAGCACTCCGGGTCGGACCTGCGGATGTCCCTCGGCGAGCGCCGCGACGTCAGCGACGTGTAGGCCATGGAGGTGACCTGTGCGTTGCCAAGCGGCATGGCGCGAAGGTGGGCGGTGAACGCCTCAGGTGCCGGGCTATCGATTACCGTCGGTGCCAGCGACGTGGCGGTGACCTCCCGCCAGGCCTCCAGGCGGTCTCGTGCGGCGATCGTGGCAGTGTCGAACACAGTGAGCATGGGCTTCCCCGCTTCCCCCGATGCTGTTCCAGGGTAGCGAGACCTGTCGTTGTGCGCTGTGTGCGTACGACTGTGCGCCCTGCGCTAGAGACAAGGCCGCACGTACGGCCGACACTGCAGAGACGCGAGACAACCAAATCGGGGAGGTCCACATGCGAAGGTCACGAATTTCATCCGTTATTGCAGGGATCGTAGGAGCGTCGATGATGGCTGCGACCGCCGTGCTGGGCCTGGCCGCGCCGGCCCTCGCCAGTCCCTACTACCCGCGGTGCGCACCCATCGGTACCGCCGGAAACGAGATCTGCATCAGGTTCATCAACAACAACACCGGTGTCGACATGGGGTACTTCAAGCGGGCGGGCAACCCGGTGACCGTCCGGTTCAGCTACCAGTCGGGATCGTTCCGCAACTGGGACGGCGGCTGGTTCACCGCGGTGAGGGGGGTCCCGACGACCCCGTACACGTACGCGTGGAACGGCACCAACCCGGGCTCCTGCATCACCGGTTATCTGCACGTCTCGGACGGGTCCCAGTATTCGACCGGCCAGCTCTGTCGCTGACGTCCTGAGCGGCCACCCATCGCGGACCGAGCGTCGTCACCCACGCCATGACCCCACCCCCTAGATCATCCCGATTCGTGGATCTTGTACGCCGTCGGACCTCAATGCCGCAGATACGTGGGGCGTTGAGGTCGGCCGGCGCGTGGGACTACCGCCCCACGTGCCGGATGTCGCTCCGGAACTGATACTCGCGCGTGTCCCCTATATGGCGGTTGTAGTAATCAGCGAAAAATCAACGTTAGCGCTGGTCGCGGCACTGGGCACGTGTAGCCGACCGACACGGGGTGTTGGTAAGAACGGCGACACCAGGGGCCAAGTAGTTGATCTCCACGAGCGGACCGGGGCGGTCGGTGGTGGTTGAGCTGGTGTCCCGTTAGGGGATCGTTCTCTGGGACACCGGCAAATCGTTCAGCCCGTGTCAGTTTCCGAAGTCGTCTGCACGGCGACCCCTGGCAGAAGGCCTCGTGTGAAGACGACTTCGGGCATCGGGTTGCTCTGAAGTCGTGTGCACTACCCGTCGTTTGACCTGTACTCGTGCGCACGGCGCACGGGTCACCGGTGGCCGACGGGCCTCGGTTACGGGGTGGGTGCCGCGGCGGGAAGGCCGGCCAGATGGCGGTAGATGGTGGGCCGGGTGACGCCGAACTCGGCGGCGATCTGCTCGACGGTGTGTACCCGGCGTCCGTCGGGTCCGGTCTCCTCGTACATCTTCCGCGCGATCTTCGCCTGACGCGGAGTCAGCTTCGGTTTCTGGCCGCCGGTGCGGCCGCGCGCGGCGGCGTGCGGCACTCCCGGACACGCCTCGTCCAGCAGCGGGCGAACAGCTTCGAAGTAGAAAAGCCTGCACAGTTGCAAGCCGGACAGAAACGGTGGCAGCACGAGCGCCACGCTACGGATCACCGGCGGTGAGCCGCACCTGATTTGGAGAGGCTCAGACTTGGCGTTGCGAGGCCCGGCGTGCTGACGAGTGCGGCAAATCGTGCAGCCGATCTCGCGCTTCGACAGTGTCGGCCTGACCTGCGATTCCGGGCTTAGCGCCGGATTTCCGGCCGTTGGTCCTCAAGGGCCGACGAGCGCGCAGTGACCGCTCTTCATGATGCGGCCATGGCCGGACGTGTTCGCCGCTCTCGCTACGAGCACGCCGAAGGCCTGAGCCTGCAACAGGCTCAGCGCGACCTCCGCGAATTGGTTACCGCCCACGTGCTCGAACCGGTCGGCCGCACCCGCGCGCGCTACTACATTGCGGGCCCCCGCTTCCCCGAGAGGGCTCTGGACATTGCACGCACACCGATGACCCTGACCGACCCGTATGCGGCCTGACCGAGAACCGCTCGACCGTGACCGACAACCGGGCCGCCCAGCCGCCGGTTAGGGTCCGCGTGGACGCCGTCATTTCAGGGAGAGGGACAGGACGATGCGGGTAGCGGTGCTCTCGGCCGGATCGTGGGGCACCGCCTTTGCCACGGTGCTCGCCGACGCCGGTAGCGAGGTCGTGCTGTACGGCCGCCGGGGTGCGATCGTCGACGCGATCAACGCGCGCCACGAGAACCCCGACTATCTGGCCGGCCTCACTCTGCCGGAGTCGCTGCGGGCGACCACCGATGTCGGCCAGGCCCTGGCAGGCGCGGAGTGCCTGGTCGTGTCGATTCCGGCGCAGTCGCTGCGTACGAATCTCGCCCAGTGGGCGCCGCTGATCGGTCCGCGCACGGTCGTCGTCAGCCTGATGAAGGGCATCGAGACGGACACCGGGCTGCGGATGAGCGAGGTCATCACACAGGTGACTGGGATCGCGTCGGAGCGGGTGGCGGTGGTGTCGGGCCCGAACCTCGCCCGGGAGGTCGCCGCCCGGCGGCCCGCCGCTTCCGTGATCGCCTGCCGCGACGAGACCGTTGCCGAGGCGCTGCAGGACGCCTGTGCCACCCCGTATTTCCGTCCCTACACCAACACCGACGTGGTGGGCTGCGAACTCGGCGGCGCGGTGAAGAACGTCATCGCGCTCGCCATCGGGCTGGCTGCCGGGATGGGCCTGGGGGACAACGCCCGCGCCCTGTTGATGACCCGTGGACTGGCGGAGACCGCCCGGCTGGGCGTGGTGCTGGGGGCGGAGCCGCTCACCTTCGCAGGCCTGGCCGGAGTCGGCGACCTCATCGCCACCTGCGCGTCGCCGCTCTCCCGTAACCGCACCTTCGGTGAACACCTCGGCCGGGGCATGACTGTTGCGGAGGCGACCGCCGCGACCAGCCAGACGGCCGAGGGCGTCAAGTCGTCCCGGTCCATCCTGGAACTCGCGCGGCGGTACGGAGTGGAGATGCCCATCACCGAGGTCGTCGTCGCGGTTCTCAACGGCACGGCCACCCTCGCCGAGGCAGCCGACATGCTGATGGCGCGGGCCCCGAAACGCGAGCGCTACGGCACCTGAACCTCACGTCAAGACGACGCACCCGCGCTCTGCCAGCGCGTCGAGCAGGCGCGGCTGCGGCTCTATGTCGTTCCAGCGGAGATCGAGTTTCTCCAGTGATGGCAGTTGGGTGAGCCAGTCCGGCAGCCTGCGCAGGCGGTTGCTCCGCAGGTCGAGCTGTCGGAGCAGGGGCAGTTCGGCCAGTGCCTCCGGCGGCTCTGCCAGCGCGTTTTCCCGGAGGTCGAGATGGCGCAGCTCGGTCAGGCCGGTGACGGATCCGGGCAGGCGGTCCAGCGTGTTGCCGCGCAGCCACAGTTCGCGCAGCTCGCTGAGCCTGCCGATCGTGTCGGGCAGCGCGGTGAGGCGGTTGTGCTGGGCGCGCAGTTCTACGAGCCCGGCCAGGTCGCCGATGGTGTCCGGGAGGTGGGTGAGGTGGTTTTCGCCGATGTTCAGGTAGCGCAGTGCGGTGAGCCGGCCCAGGGACGGGGGGAGTTCCGTCAGCTGGTTGTCGTGCAGGTAGAGGTAGTCGGTGAGCGCGGGGAGCTGCCCGAGCTCGTCGGGGACGGTCGTGAGGTCGTTGTGCCCGAGGTCGAGGGTGTGCAGCTGCCGCAGCCGGCCGATCTCGGGCGGGATCTCGGTCAGCTGGTTGTCGGCCAGAATCAGCACGCGCAGTTCTGTGCGGTGCCACAGGGAATCGGGGAGTTCCCCGAGCTTGTCCTTCCACAGGTTCAGCGTCGCCGTCATGTCCTTGATTCTGCGCGTCGCTCGAGGGCGATGAATGCTGCCCGGCGGGCGATGCGGACATCCGCATGGGAGGTGGATCTTTAGGCTTGAAAGTCACTATACGAAACTGATCATCCACCCGTAGTAATGGCTTCCTGGCCTGACCGGCCGTCCCCGATCAGAAGGAGCCACCACCATGACTCGCCTTCGCACCACATGCATGGCCCTCGCCGGCGCCGCAGCGATGTTCGCCCTGGCCACCGCGCCCGCCCACGCCGCCCCCGGTGACGTCAGCCCCTCCTGCTCAAGCGTCCTCACCCCGACCGGTTACGTCGACGTCAGCTGGGGCTTCAGCAGCAGCTGCGGCACGCAGAGCTTCAACCCGAACCTCAAGCAGATAAAGCAGCTCACCGGCCTGCCCGTCGGCACCGTGGTCCAGGCCTGCGGCTCCACCTACCAGCCTGCGGGCTGGATTCAGACCGCCTCCTACTACAGCAGCAGCTGCCGCTACTCGGCGGTGCCCAGCCTCAGCAACAACGCATGGACGCTGAAGCGCGTCTCCTGATCCAGGGGCGTGGCATGGCTTCGGATGAGGGTGCCGTGCGGATCAACAGCTGGGTCTGGTCCGTACGGCACCGCTGGTCCAGGGCGCGCTCAGGGCAGTCGTGCCCAGAAGTCGAGGCGGTGCTCGGCCATGTAGTCGGTGCCACCGATCCGTTCGGGTGCCAGGGACTGGACGTGGCCGGTGCTCACTTCGGGCCACGCCGGCAGGTCGGCGGCGGCAGGAACGCCGGAGGCGGCGAACGCCGCCCAGTACCGGTTCATGCCGTCGGCGAGCTCGCGTTGCGCCGGTGACAGCGACGGACCGCCGGGAAAGTCGAACTGGTACAGCAGCTCGCTGGCGTGCACGGCGCCGGTGGGGAACCCGGGCAGCGGCATGATCGGCGGGGCGTCCCGGTCCGCGAACTCGTAGAACCAGGTGCCGGTGTACGCGGCGAGGGTCCGGCCCAGTTCCCAGGATGGTCGCGCCCAGGCCCGGTCCGTGCAGATCTGTGCCCACGCGAGGCTCGGTGTCGGGTACTGGTCGAGCGAGTAGCACGCGGCGACCTCGGCCGCCGCGTCGCCGAACGCCTCGGCCAGCAGCCTCGGGTAGCTTTCCGCGGTGACCGGGTTGCCGACGAGGTCGGCGAACAGCCCGACGAAGAACCGCGCCTCGTCGCGCGTGGTGCCCAGCATCAGCGGCATCCGGTGGAAACGTCCGGCACGCAGCGCCTGCTCGGGCGACTCGGGCAGGGTAGGTCCGCCGAACGAGGGGCGGATGAAGGCGCCCGACGCCTCAAGCAAGTCCTTCACCGGAACGCGCCGCAGCTGCGCGAGTGCCGACTCCGGATCGCTGCCTGGCGTGATCCAGCCGTGTTCGGCGGCGGTGGCGGCGCCGAGTTGTGCCAGCTCGTCCGCTGAGGACCACCTCGGCGGGAGCGCCGGAACACCGGGAATGAAAGTGTGCGACGGCGTCGAGCCCATGACCGCGAACGCGCTCTGAAGGATCGCGCGGTGGAACAACCCGGCAGACGTGGGCGACACCAGGTGCGCCGCGATCATCAGAGCCCCGTACGACTCTCCGGCCAGGGTCACGTTCTCCGGGTCACCACCGAATCGCGCGATTTCCCGCTGTACCCAGCGCAGTGCGGTCTGCTGGTCCAGCAGACCGTACGTTCCGCCGTCGGCGAGGCCCGGATAGCCGAAGCACCCGAGCACGCCGAGCCGGAAGTTCGGTGTTACGACGATGACGTTGCCGGAGACGGCGAGCCGCCGCGGATCGCGGGTGGCGGCACTTCCGTTCGTCCCGCCGCCGCCGTGCAGCCACACCAGCACCGGGCGCCCGGTGCCCGGTGCCCTCGGCACGGTGACGTCCAGCGTCAGGCAGTCCTCGTCGACGGAGGTGACGTCAGCGAACGACTGGGCCAACTGCGGCGCGGGGGTCCCCGGCTCGGTCGCTTCCCGGACCCCGGGCCACGGATCGACCGGCGCCGGCGGGCGCCAGCGCAGCTCGCCGACCGGGGGCGCGGCGTAGGGGATCCCGCGAAACGAGAGGTGTCCGTCGAGTTGTCGACCGCGGACGGCACCGCTCCTCAGCCGCACGGTTACGTGTGGGGTCATCGCCTGTGCGCTCCACTAGTTGGCAGTATGGGCATATTGCCAACGTAGCAGTACGATCATATTGCTGTCGCGCGGATTCTGTGCGCTCGGCGACGCGTCGCGGTGGGGAGATCAGCGATCGCGAGAACCGGTGAACACCGTGGCGATGGCCCGGCCCAGCACGTCCCGCGCCGAAAACGCGTCCGGACCCGAGAGCGCGACCTGATCGGCCAGGCCCTGCGTGGTCGCGAGGATCAGGCGGGCGGCGGGCACGGCGTCGACATCGGACTCGACTTCGCCGTGTGCCATTCCGTCCTCGACCACCCTGGTGACGTAGCCGAGGATGTCACCGCCCGCCCGCCGCGCGACATCGGCGAGGCCGGCGTGATTCAGCGCCTGAGCCTGCAGGCCCTGGCGGGCGCGGTACTCGACTTCCCGCTCCGCGTCGAGCGGCAACAGCTCGGCCAGGCTGTCGAGCAACACCTCCGCGATCGGCAGCCCGGCGGCCTCACCGTTGCGCACCCGAAGCCGCACTCGCTCGCTCATGCGGTGCACCGCGTCCTCGTAGGCGAAGCGGAGCAACGCGTCCTTGCCGGTGAAGTAGTGCTGGATGAGCCCGACCGAGACCCCGGCCTCGGTCGCGACCCGCGCGAACGAGACGCCGGCGAACCCCTCCGCTGCGAGCAGGCGCTGGAATGCCCGCGCGATCTGGGCGCGGCGCTGATCATGATCGACAACCCGGGGCATCCTGATATCGTACAGCCATATTGCTATCGTCGCTGCCCTGCCGGTGCGGCAACTCTTCCTCACGGATTGGGATCCCGACCTTGCGTGCCAGTCTGCGTGACGATCTGAAAGCGGCTCTCAAGGCACGCGAACGCGTTGCCATCACGGCACTCCGCTCCGCCCTGGCGGCCATCGACAACGCCGAAGCCGTGCCCGCCGACTACCCGATAGACAGGCTCCCAGGGAACGACCACATCGCGGGAGCCGCAGCAGGCGTGGGCGCGGCAGAAGCAGAACGCCGTCACCTCACCGAGGCTGACCTCCGGTCGATCGTCGAGAACGAGATACGGGAGCGCTCGCTTGCCGCGCAGGAGTACGAGCAACTCGGCCGCAACGACCTCGCCGAGCGGCTCCGTGCGGAGGCCGAGGTGCTGCGTCCGTACCTGAGGCCCGCTCACTGACGCCCCCCCCCCCCCGCAGCTCATCCTCGGCATGGCCCTCGGCGCGGAGTTGCTGTCGCAGGTCGGCATCGACTACTGCCGCAGGTGTGCGCGGCCGGCGCGGTTTCGCAGCGGCGGCACCGGCACCGGCACCGGCACCGGTACTGGCACCGGCCCCGACATCGTCGTCACGGACCTCATTTGCCCCGACTGAACGGCGGCCCACTTTGGGTGCTGACGGGGTGACCGGCGCGTCGCCGTTTCCGAAGGGCCTCGGACATAGCGGCGCTAGCGGTGCTAGCGGCGCAAGGTGGTCTCCCGCTCCAGATGCGACAGCTTCTCGGGATTGCGCACGGCGTAGAGCCCGGTGATGACGCCGTCATCGATGCGCATCGCCATGACGGTGTCGATCTCGCCGTTGAGCCGGACAACCAGCGCCGGGTCGCCATTGACCTGTGTCGGCTGCAGCGACGCCGCGGCGGCGATCCTGCCCAGCACGTGGGCCACCGGGCCGGCCCCCACAACGGGCGCCAGCGCGGCCCGCACGACTCCGCCACCGTCGGTCAAGAGGACGACGTCCGGCGAGAGGATGTCCAGCAGGCGTTGCAGGTCGCCCGTTTCGATCGCCTGCTGGAACGCCTCGACCGCGCGGCGGGTCTCGGCAGCGGAAATGACCCCGCGCGGTCGGCGCGCGGCGACGTGTGCCCGTGCCCGGTGGGCGATCTGGCGGACCGAGGTCGGGCTCTTGTCGACGGCTTCGGCGATCTCGTCGTACTCCAGGGCGAACACCTCGCGCAGCACGAACACCGCCCGCGCGGTCGGCGTGAGGGTCTCCAGCACCAGCAGCATCGCCATCGAGACGCTGTCGGCCAGTTCGACATCATCGGCCACGTCGGGCGCGGTCAGCAGCGGCTCGGGCAACCAGGGGCCGACGTAGGACTCCTTGCGCCGGCCGAGCGTGCGCAGATGGCTCAGCGCTTGGCGCGTGGCGATCCGGACCAGGTACGCACGCTGATCCCGCACGGTGTCGAGATCGACGCCCACCCACCGTAACCAGGTCTCCTGCAGGACGTCCTCGGCGTCGGCGGCCGAGCCGAGCATCTCGTACGCGACGGTGAAGAGCAGGTTGCGGTGGGCGACGAACGCCTCGGTGACGTCCATGCGGTTGCCACGAGCGACCGGCTCGGGTGTGTCCTTTGTCCGCTCGCCCATAGCTGGCTCCTGTTCGTTCGCTCTCGAGTGCGCCACACACGAGACGCCGGTCCCCACCGCTTTGTGACACCCGCGATCGGTGGCGCACGTCACATCTCCGCGCCGTCACAAGGATCGGGTCGTCGGCATCTTGTGTTCGTTCAGCGCAGCAGCACGCAACGCACGCAACGCAACACTCACGAGTGAGGACGAAGTCATGGAACTCCGTTTCAACCTGTTCGAGAGCCCGACCGCCGCGAAGGTCCTCAAGCGGTTCTACAACACCTCGTTGGCGCTGGACCAGTCGACGCTGCCGAAGACCCTGCGGGAACTGGTGGAGCTGCGGGTCGGCCAGATCAACGGCTGCGGTTTCTGTGTCGACATCCACACCAAGGAGGCCGCAGCCGCCGGTGAAACCGCGCTCCGGCTCAATCTGGTCGCCGCCTGGCGCCACACCACCGTGTTCACCGAGGCCGAGCGGGCCGCGCTGGCGTTCACCGAGGAGGGCACTCGGCTCGGCGACCACGGCGTGTCCGACGAGACCTGGGCCGGGTTGCGCAAGCACTACGACGACGACCAGGTCGGCACGCTGGTCTGCCTGGTCGCCCTGATCAACGCGGCCACCCGGATGAACGTGATCGTGCACAACGCGGGGGGTTCGTACGAGCCCGGCATGTTCGCCAATCAGTCGAACTGATCGGCAGGCGAAATGCGGCCCGGCCCAGGATCCTTCGATCCGGGCCGGGCCCGCGCATGTCACAAAGTATCGAGTTCCAGGGCCTCGGCCATGGCGCGGTACCCGGCGTCGTTCGGGTGCAGGTGGTCGGCCCGAGTCGTACGCGGCGGCCATACGGTCCTGATCGGCGCGTGGAGACCTTCGCGAGCCGCGGCTGGAGCGAGGCGGAGTGGGACGCGGCCCGCGAACGGCTCGCGGCGCGCGGGCTGGTGGACGCGGACGGCGCGGCCACCGAGGCCGGGCGGACACTGCGGGCCGAAGTCGAGGCGCGTACGGACGCGTTGGCCGCGGCACCCTGGCGCGCCCTCGGCGCGGCGGGCCGGGACCGGCTGGTGGAGCTGCTGGGACCGCTGTGGGTCGAGGTGCTGGGCGGCGACTTGTTGCCCAAGGAGAACACACTGGGCATCGGCAAGGTCTGATGCGCGGAGGGCCTGTCAGTACTGTACGGGCGTGAACACACTCGGGGACCGAATACCGCGCCCACTCGCCGCCGTACTGGCTGTCGCCGTCGCCACCGCGCTGCTCGCCGGCTGTGAAGGCGGCGGCCTGACGGCGGATGCCAAGCCGTCAGACTCGCCAGACTCGGCCACCAGCGGCATCAGTCCGCTCGCCAACCCCGAGGGTACGAAGCCGGGCCTGGCCGCCCTCACCTCCGAGCAGGACCGGGCCGCCGCCCGCAAACTCATCGGCCAGGTCGCCACCAAGGGCCGCGGCCCCAGGACCGGTTACGACCGTGACAAGTTCGGCTACGCCTGGATGGACACGGCCGACGGCGTCCCGCTGGCGCGGAACGGCTGTGACACCCGAAACGATCTCCTGGCCCGTGACGGCCAGGGCCTCCGCTACCGCTCCGGCTCCGACTGCGTGGTCATCGCGATGACGCTCAACGACCCGTACACCGGCACCGTCATCGACTGGCGGAAGCAGCAGGCGTCGGAGGTCCAGATCGACCACATCATCCCGCTCTCGTACGGCTGGCAGCTGGGCGCGGCCCGCTGGGACAAGGCGAAGCGGCAGCGGCTCGCCAACGACCCGCTCAATCTGCTGCCGGTCTCGGGTCCGGCCAATGGCGCGAAGAGCGACTCGGGCCCGGCGTCCTGGCTTCCGTCGGACAAGCGGATCCGCTGTGCGTACGTGGTGCGGTTCGCGCAGGTGGCGGAGAAGTACGAGCTGCCGGTGACGGCACCGGACAAGAAGATGATGCTCACGCAGTGCGGCGGCTAGCCACAGCTGGCCCGGTACGCGAAAAGGCCGCCCATCGGCGGCCTTCCCCCCATTGAAGGTGCTGATCAGAGCTTCAGTTCCCACTGGGTGGCGTCGTGCGAGATGCCGGGGGTGACCTCCACCGTCAGCACCTTGGCGTCGGCCGGGGCATCGAAGGCGAACTTCACCGTGGCCTTCTTGCCCGGCAGGATCGTGCCGCTGAAGCCTTCGCCGACGCTGTCGTCGAAGATCTCCTCGGCATTGACGCCGTCCTTGCCGGCGCGTGCCTCGGCGAGGAAGAGGCCGGCGTCGAACTTCTCCTTGCCGGAGTTCTCGACCATGATCGTCACCACATAGGCCTTGTTGCCCGCGGTGTGGCCGATGGCGTACTCGCTCGGGGAGTACGGCTTGGGCGCGGAGACGGTGACCTCCAGGTCGTCGTCGTAGATCGACGTGTCGCCGTCCGCCAGGGTCTCGCCCTCGACCGCCGGCTCCTCACCCTTGGGGGGCTCGCTCTTCGCGGCCCCGCCCCCCGCGGGCTTGTCGCTCTTGCCGCTCGCCGCCGGGGTCGGAGTCGGGGTCGGCTTCTTCGTCGCCGAGGAGCCGGAGACATCCTTGTTGATCTCGTCCACCGCGTCGTCCACGGCCTTGAACGTGATCACCATGCCGACGACCGAGAGGATCAGGGCGACCAGTCCCAGGATCGCGCCGGTGGTGGTCACGCCCTTGTTGGCGGCCTCGCCGCGCTTGACCCGGCCGCGGCCCGACATGCCCAGGATCAGGGCGATCAGGCCGAGGATGCCCGCCAGCCAGAAGAGGAAGGGGATCAGGCCGGAGACGGTGCCGATGATCCCGAGCGTCAGAGCCGCGGTGCCGAGGCCGTTACGAGCCGGGTGCGGCTGCGGGGGCGGGGGCGGGGGGCCCTGGGGAGCGGCACCGTACGGCTGCTGCGGGTCGTACTGGGGCTGCTGCATGGAGTGGGACATGGATGCCCTCCCGGACATGTGATGTGTTCGGGACTCGTCGAGTGCCCCGTGTGGTGACGGGTCAATAAGACCAGAGCCTGTGAACCGAGTCAACATGACTGATGAAATCTTTATCCGGCCACAGGGTGACGTGTTGTGAAGGGATCTCTTGTGTCTGCGCCGCTATGCTCGTTGACACAGCACGCGGGTATCGGTGGGTCGGATGAGGGAGTCAGACAGGTGCCGGAGAACGCAAGCGAGGTGACCGCCGCCGGAATCGCCCGGCTGGCGGGAGTGGGGCGCGCCGCGGTCAGCAACTGGCGGCGGCGGCACGACGACTTCCCCAAGCCCGTCGGCGGCAGCGAGACCAGTCCGTCCTTCGCCCTCGCCGAGGTGGAGCAGTGGCTGCGCGAGCAGGGCAAACTCGCCGAAGTACCGCTGCGCGAGCGGGTCTGGCAGCTGGTCGCGAACCATCACGCCGGTGCCGTACCGGCGTTGGTGCAGGCAGGCTGCGCCCTGCTGCTCGTACGGGACCGGCATCCGGTCTGGCTGGAGCTGGCCGCAGTCTCCGACGAGCGGATGGCGGAGCTGCTGCCGGGCGCGCTGGAGCAGGTCCTGACGGCACGGTTCGGCGAGGACCGGCTGGAACTCTTCCCGGGGCGACCGGTGTTGGCGGCGGGGCGCGACTCCGAGGGGCGCGACTCCGCGTCTGGCCCTGCGGGCGGGGGCGGGAGCGGGAGCACGCG
The DNA here is from genome assembly GCF_044548015.1 of Streptomyces sp. NPDC052236. Taxonomy (NCBI): domain Bacteria; kingdom Bacillati; phylum Actinomycetota; class Actinomycetes; order Kitasatosporales; family Streptomycetaceae; genus Streptomyces; species Streptomyces sp. NPDC052236. Next base: position 100,855 of record NZ_JBIUBL010000011.1, read on the forward strand.
GGCCGCCGGCCCGTCTGCGCGTGCCCGCTCCGGCGGCCAGGGGCCAGACGCGGGCGCGGGCTCCGTCGCGCACCCGGGCCCGGGCCCCGCGCCCTCCGGCTTCGCCCTCACCGACCCGCTGCTCGGTTCCGTGCCCCTCCTCCGCGGCGTCGCCGAATTCGCCGCCCAAGTCGGCACCCGCCAGGCCTTCGAGTTCCTCCTCGGCCGGTATCTGGACGCCAACCCCCGTCAGTACACGCTCACTCCGCCCGGACCCGCCGAGCTGATGGCCGCCCTCGCCGGTTCCACCCTCGGCGGGTCCGCCGTCGAGACCGTCCTCGACCCCGCCGCCGGCACCGGCACCCTGCTGCGCGCCGTCGACCGCCCCGCCGTCCTCTGCGCGCAGGACGCCGACCCCGACCTCGCCGTACTCACCGCCCTCCGGCTCGCCCTGCACACCGACGCCGCCGTCCACGCCCGCGCGGGCGACGCCCTGCGTGCCGACGCCTTCCCCCAGGGCGACTTCGACGCCGTCCTCTGCCACCCGCCGTTCAACGAACGCAACTGGGGGCACGACGAACTCGCCTACGACCCGCGCTGGGAGTACGGCTTCCCCGCCCGTACGGAGTCCGAACTCGCCTGGATACAGCACGCCCTCGCCCGGCTGCGCCCCGGCGGCACCGCCGTCCTGCTGATGCCGCCCGCCGCCGCGTCCCGCCGCTCCGGCCGCCGGATCCGCGCCGGCCTGCTGCGCCGCGGCGCCCTGCGGGCCGTCGTCGCCCTGCCCGCGGGCGCCGCGCCCCCGTACGGCATCCCGCTCCACCTCTGGGTGCTGCGCAAGCCCGGCGGCGGCCAGGCCGCACCGTTCTCCGAGCTGCTGCTGGTCGACACCGCGGAGCTCGCCGGAGCGGGCGGCGGGCGCGACAAGCTCGACTGGCAGGCCGTACAGAACGCCGTACTCGACGCCTGGCTGCCCTTCGACCGGCAGGGCGGCACCGCCGAGGAGCAGCCGGGCATCAGCCGCTCCGTCCCGGTCATCGAACTCCTCGACGACGACGTCGACCTGGCCCCCGCGCGCCACCTCCCGCCGTCGTCCGCGGGCACCGGCGCCGCCGAGCTGCTCCGCGTACGGGACCGGCTCGCCGACACCCTGCTGCTGACGGGCGAACTCACCCCGGCACCCGCCCGGCACGCCGAACCACCGCCCTGGCCCGCCACGACCGTCGGCGAATTCGCCCGCGCGGGGGCCCTGGTGCTCCGCGCGGGCGGCGCGGGCACCGCCTCCGCGGGGCGAGCCGTCCCCGTACTCACCGAACAGGACGTGCTCGCCGGTACGGCCCCCTCCGGAACCCTCCCCGAAAACCCTGCGGGGACGGAAGAAGAGCCCGTACGCATCGAGACCGGAGACGTCATCGTCCCCGTCCTCGGCGGCGGTTCCGTCGTCCGCGTCGTCGACGAGGCCACGGCGGGCGCGGCACTCGGCCGCAACCTCCAGCTGCTGCGCCCCGACCCGGCCGCCCTCGACCCCTGGTTTCTCGCCGGTTTCCTGCGCGGCACCGCCAACAACCGGCAGGCCAGCAGCTACGCGTCCACCGCCACCCGGCTCGATGTACGCCGCCTCCAGCTGCCCCGGCTGCCCCTCGCCGACCAGCGGCGCTACGGCGAACGCTTCCGCGCGCTGGCCGCCTTCGAGGACGCGCTGCGCCTCGCCGGGCGGCTCGGCGGGCAGTTGGTCCAGGGTCTGTACGACGGGCTGACGGACGGTACGGTCACGCCTGAGTGATCCATCCGGCAACAGGTCGGTACAGGTCGGTACAACCCGCGACCGGTTGTCGGTGCCGGTGTATACGCTCATAGCCCCGTCCCGCCTCGTCCCCAGGCCCCAGGAGCAGTAATGCAAGGCCACGGCTATGCGCCGCCGCAGCCCAACCGACCCTCGAACGCGATGCTCATCGTGGTGCGGGTCCTGTTCGTGGCCGTCGCGCTGCTCACGTTCGGATTTCTGTCCTGGGCCACGATGCTGCGGATCGCGATCATGCGCCGCCGCCCTCTGGACTGGGCGCTCTTCTGGATCTGCCTCGCCCTGGTGATCGCCGCGATAGTGATCATCGGTGAGTTCACCTCGGAGGCCGAGCTGCCGGACGGTGCGGAGGCGCCCGCGACCACCCTCGACTACATATGCCTGGTGATACTCCTCGGGCTGGCCCTCGGGGTGCCCACGCACTACCTGGTGGCCGACATCCGCCACTACCAGCGGCCCCGGCCGGGCCTGCCCTCGGCTGCCCCTGTGTACACCCAGCCGGCCGGGCCCTACTCGGCGCCGACCGTGCCGTACGGCGTGCCCACGCCCCCGCCCGGATACGGCTACCCGGCGGCCCAGCCCCACACCCAGTCCCAGCCGCCGGTCCAGCCGCCGTCCCCGACCGTCGCCCAGCCCCGCCTCGACCAGGTCCGCGCCGAACTGGACGAGCTCAGCGACTACCTCCGCCAACACCCCGACGGAGGCCAGAACCGGTGAACGGACGCGTCATCGGCGGCCGTTACGAACTGTCCACCATCATCGGCCAGGGCGGCATGGGCCAGGTCTGGACCGCCTACGACAACCGCCTCGACCGCCGCGTCGCCGTCAAACTGCTCCGCCCCGACCGCATGGCCGCCGCCACCGGCGCCGACGAGATGCGCCGCCGCTTCGTCCGCGAGTGCCGGGTGACCGCCCAGGTCAGCCACCCCGGCCTGGTCACCGTCCACGACGCGGGCAGCGACGAGGACGACCTCTTCCTCGTCATGCAGTACGTCGAGGGCGCGGACCTCGCCGACCATCTCGCCGAACACGAGCCGTACCCCTGGCAGTGGGCGGTCTGCGTCGCCGCGCAGCTGTGCGCCGTCCTCGCCGCCGTGCACGCCGTCCCGATCGTCCACCGCGACCTCAAACCGCGGAACGTGATGATCAAGCCCGACGGCACCGTCACCGTCCTCGACCTCGGCGTCGCCTCCGTCATCGACAGCGACACCACCCGCCTCACCCACACCGGTTCGCCCATCGGCAGCCCCGCCTACATGGCCCCCGAACAGGCGATGGGCGGCGCGGTCGGCCCCTACACCGACCTGTACGCCCTCGGTGTGCTCATGCACGAACTCCTCAGCGGCAACGTGCCGTTCGCGGGCTCCACCGTGCTCGGCGTGCTGCACCGCCATCTCTACGACCCGCCGCTCCCCCTCCGCCAGCTGCGCCCCGAGATACCCGCGCCGCTCGAAGCGCTCGTGCTGCGGCTGCTCGCCAAGGACCCGCAGCACCGCCCCTCCGGCGCGCAGGAGGTGTACGAAGCGCTCCTGCCGCTGCTGCCCGGCCCGCCCGGCGGCCGTTCCACGACCAGCGGCCCCCTCGACCCGACCCGGCCCTTCCTGCGCCCGCACGCCCCCTGGCCGGACCGGGCCGCGATCCCGCCGCCGCCCATGGCTCCGCCCGCGATGCCCCGGCCGGATGTCGCGGCGGCCGTGGACGAGGTCAAGCGGCTGCTCAGCGAGGGCAGCATCACGCAGGCCGTGGACATCCTCGGCGGGATCCTCCCGGCCGCCGCCGCCGAACACGGCGAGCACTCCCCGGTCGTACGGATCCTGCGCAAGCAGTACGCGACGACGCTGATGGACGACGGGCAGTACCGGCGCGCCCTCCCGGAGCTGCGGCGGCTGGCCGACGACCGCAGCGCCGTGGCGGGCCCGGCCGATCCGCAGACCCTCCAGTTCCGTTACGACGCCGCGCTGTGCCTGGAGCAGCTGGGCGAGGCAGCCGCCGCGCTCGCCGAGTACCGCGCCCTCATGCCGTACTACGAGAGCGGGCAGCCGGACCCCTCCCGTGCCTTCGACATACGCCTCCGCATCGGGCACCTGCTGCTCGCGGTGGGCGACCACGCGGCGGCGCACCAGCAGCTGCAGGCGCTGCTGTACGACGCGGAGCGGGCCTACGGTCCCTACCACCAGCTGCCGGTCGAGCTCCGTCGCGGGCTCGACCGACAGCGGCAGTTCCACACTGGCTGACGAGCTATGGGTTACATCCGGGCGTAACCCGTCGCCGTCGCCGTCTCGAACGGCAGCCGGACCGTGGTCGCCGTCCCGGTGTCCTGGTTCGTGGAACGCAGCGCGGTGAGCTCCTCCTCACTCAGCGCCCGCCGCACCAGCCGGAACTCGTCCAGGGAGCCCTTGAACCGCTCCACTCCGTCCGGCCGCGCGCCCAAGTGGACGCCGGACACCGTGAAGGTGTCCACAGACGTCACCGAACCGGCCGGAGCCGCGGCGTCGTCCAGCACATTCCCGTCCACCGACAGACTCAGCAGACCGCCGGACCGCTTCAGTACGACGTGGTGCCACGCGCCGTCGCCGAACGCGGACGAAGCGCCCGCGTCGGCCCCGTACAGCGTGGTGGTCGCCGTGTCCGTCTGGAAGAGCGCGGCCAGCCGGTCCTGACCGGGCTGGACCCGCAGCCACAGTTGCCGCTCCGCCGCGCCCACTCCGTACGACCACAGGATCACCTGGGCGGCCGTCGTCGGGCTCGCCGAGTACTTCAGCCAGGTCGCGACGGTGAAGTCGCCGCCGCCCAGCGCCTCGTCGGCGCCGTACGGCAGCTCCACGCCGTCGTCCGTGCCGTCGAGCGGCAGCCCGGCGCCGAACCGGCCGCCGCCCGCCGCGGCCGAGGGCAGCGCCCCGCCCCGTACATAGGCGTGGTTGCAGTGCTCGGAGAAGTCGGGGGTCGCGGGCCCGTTCGCGGGGCGCGCGACCGTGTGGACCTCGGTGTTGCCGGACTCCATGGACCACCACAGGGCGGGCCGGTCGGCCGGATAGCCGCCGGTCGAACCGACCATGGACGCCGCCGCCTTCTGCACCTCGGCGGTCGTCAGGGCACGGTTGTAGAGCCGTACGTCGTCGAGGCGGCCGGTGAGGATGTCGGTGTTGCCGGGCTTGGAGCCGACGCGTACGCCCTCGGGGTTGGCGGCGCCCGTCAGCGAACCGGTCAGCCCGGTCGCGTCCGGGGCCGCGACCCCGTCCACGCTCATGCGCAGCCGGTCACCGGTGCGGCTGACGGAGAGCAGATGCCACGCGCCGTCGCCGTACGCGACCGAGGACTTGGTGTCGGGCAGGGCGATCTGGACAGCGCCCGCGGCGGTCTCGGCCCAGGCGAACAGCCGGTCCTGGGCGGGCTGGGCGCGCACCCACAGGGCGGGCTGCCCGGAGGCGGAGCCGTACGCCCACAGCAGCGCGGAGTTCGCGCTCGACGCGGTCGCCGCGTGCGAGAACCAAAGGGTGTAGGTGAAGTCGCCCGCGCCGACGCCGACGGCGGGTCCGTAGGGCACCTCGATGCCCGGCCGGGTGGCGGAGACATTGATCGCGCCCCTGCCGACGCGGCCCGCCGTCTCGGTGGGCAGCCCGCCGAGCAGCGTGCCGTCGGCGCAGTGGCCCGATACGTCGTCCTCGATGCCGACGCTGGTCAGCGCGGGCACATCGGCGGTGTCGATCACCTGGAAGGGCAGCCGGACGGACAGGGCGGCGTCCGCGTCGGGCGCGCTGTTCGCCATACGCAGCGAGGCGAGCTGAGCATCCGTCAGGGCGGCGCGGTGGACACGGAACTCATCGAGGGAGCCGGAGAAGGAGTCGCTCGTGGTGGCGTCCGGCTTGGTGCCGAGCCGGATACCGTCGACGCCCTGCGCGCGCGGGTCGGTCAGCGAGCCGGTCAGGCCGGTCGCGGTCGCGGGCGTGCCGCCGTCCACGGACAGGCGCAGCTGACCGCCGGAGCGCACCAGCGACAGCTGATGCCAGGCCCCGTCGCCGTACGCCGTCGACGCGCCCGGGTCGGTCAGCGGCAGCTGCACGTTGCCCGCGTCGGTCTCCGCGATGGCGAAGAGCCGGTCCTGGGCGGGCTGGGCGCGGATCCACAGCTGCGGCTTGGCCGTGCCCGATCCGTACGCCCACAGCAGCGCCTGCTGCGGGCTGGCCGTGGTCGCCGTGTACCGGAAGAAGAAGGAGTACGTGACGTCCCCGGCGCCCGGGTCGAGGGAGGGGGTGTAGGGGAGGTCGGCGAAGTCACCGTTCCCGTCCAGGGCCAGTCCCTGCCCGAAGCGGCCGGTGCTGATGGCCGCGTTGCCGCCCAGGTAGGCGTCGTTGGCTTCCGGGCCCGCGTCGGGGGTGGTGCGCCCGGCGGCCGGTGTCGGCTGCGGGTTGGGCGTGCCGGTGGAGGTTCCGGGCACGCCGATCGAGCTGGGCGTGAACCGGTTGAAGTAGAGGTTCGCGGCGGAGAAGGCCTCGCCGCCCTCGTAGAACAGCCCGAGCTGTCCGTCGCCGAGCTCGGCCATGTCGGAGTAGCCCGCGCGCTTGTTGTTGATCTGGCCGGCCGACGCGTCGCGCCAGGTGGTGCCCCGGTCGGTCGAGTAGCGGATGCGCATGTTCTGCCGGTCGGTGGCGTGCGAGGGCGCGGAGAAGAGCAGGGTGTCGCCCGGCTTGGACCGGTACGTCTTCTGGAGCGCGAGCACGGAGCCCTGCACCTGCGGGGTGGTCAGACCGGGGATGATCCGCTGCGCGGGGACGGTGGCCCCGGCGTCGGTGGACACCGCGTGGGAGCGGTGCCCGGCGTCGGTGTTGTTGCGGGCGGCGATGTAGAGGGAGCCGTCGTCGAGTTCGGCGACATGGGGCTCGCCCGGGCTCAGCACGTTCGCCTGGTAGGAGTTCGCGGTCTGGCTGGTCTGCCAGGTGTCGCCGTGGTCGTCGCTGTAGACCAGGCCGACCAGCTGGGTGGTGGCGTTGGGACTCTCGTACGCGCCGACCACCAGCCGTCCCTTGGCGGCGCCGTGCTTCAACTGGATGCCGTGCGCGGGGCCGGTGCCGTACCAGCCGTTGCTGGCGCCGCTGAGCCGGGGCAGGGGCGTGGGCGCGCCGAAGGTGAGGCCGTCGTCCGTACTGCGCTGGATCCAGGGCAGCCGCTTGCCGCCCGGCAGGGCGATGGCGGGCTCCGCGGTGGAGTGCAGGAAGACGTCGCCGGTCTCCTCGTCGGCGACGGGGGCGGCGTTGCCGCGGGTGTACGGGCTCTCGGGGTCGCTCTCGTTGCCGGCGAGGGCGACGCGGACGGGGCTCCAGGTGCGCCCGTCGTTGGTGGACCGGCGGACAACGATGTCGATGGCGCCGCGGTCGGCACAGGAGGGGGACTTGCGGCCCTCGGCGAAGGCCAGCAGGGTGCCGGCCTTGGTGCGTACGAGGGCGGGGATCCGGAAGCAGCCGTAGCCGCCGGTGCCGGAGCGGAAGAGGATCTGCTCGGTGCCGGTGAGGGCGTCGGCGGACTTCTGGATGCCGCCGGCGGCGGCGGGCGGGGCGGCGGTGGCGGTGGCAGTGAGGAGGAGGGCCAGACCGACGAGGGCGGCCCTGACACGACGACGGTTGGGCGGGCGGGGTGTGTGATCCACAGGGCGGTGGCCTTTCTGGGTAGGACGCTGCCCGCCGCCCGGTCGCGGTGGACCGGGCGGCGGACGATGCGGGCTGCGTGATTACGGACGGGGCAGTACGTAACGGGTGAAGACGGGTTCGTCGGCCTGCGCTTCGGTCTGCGCGTCGGTCTGCGCTGTACGCATGGTGCTGAACGACGAGCTCGTGTCGAGCCCGTAGAGGCGGGTCTGGTTGTCGCTGGTGCGGAAGGAGTACGCCCAGGTTGCCCCGGGGGTGTTGGTGTAGGTGAAGGCGGTGGGCTCGGTGGTGGAGGACTCCTGGGAGATCTGCTGCCAGGTGCGCCAGACACCGCTGCCCTGGGTGGTCTCACCGGTGTTGTACATGAAGCCATCGGCGCCGCGGACAATGATCTCGGTGCGCCCGGAGGCCGGCGAGAGCACCGCGCTCGGCGAGCCGCTGACGACCAGCGGCTCGATGGGAGTGGGGTTCCCGGCTTCGTGGGCGGCGCTGTCGAGCTGGGTCCACGCGGGGTACGTGCTGCCTTCGGCGGACTGGGCCGTGGTGTGGACGTTGCCGAGGTTGTCCGTCACGAAGAGCCGCAGGCGGTAGCCGGGGTAGACGACGACCGACGGCGTACCGGTGAAGACCGGCGAGCCCAGCGACGTCCAGGCGGAGAGCGAACCGGTCTCCTTGAACAGGGCGGTGGACAGGGTGCCCGAGGCGTTCTTGCCGAAGAGCTGGACGCCGTCCCGTACGGTCATGGCGGTGAAGGGCCCGGTGAAGCCGGAACCGGCCAGCGGCGTCCACCCCATGAAGTCCACGTTGGCGCGCTGCTGGATGCGGTACCAGGGCTTGCCGCTCGCGTCGGATGCGAACTGCACCATGAGACCGGAGGGCGTCTTCGCGGTCACGGAATGGTGCGTCATCGCGCCGGCCAGATCGATCCAGCCGCCCCAGTCCGCGGCCTGCGGGGCGGTCTGGTTGCGCTGGTAGACGCTGCCGGTGGTGCTGTGCCCGCTGACGACGACACGGCCGTCGGTGTGCTGGGAGAGCGACGGCCGGCCGGTGAAGGCGGCGTCATTGGTCTGGATTCCCGCCCACGAGACGCTGTTGATGTCGTTCGGGTCGGGTATCCGGCCGTGCACCAGCCGGCCGATGTTGTCGGAGTACGCGATCTCCAGCGAACCGGCGGCGGACTGCATGATCGAGGCGCGGCTGAAGTTCTCCAGCGGCACGGAGGGCGCGGCGGGCGTGTGATTCACATCGACCCGGCAGGCGTCGGGCGCCCCGGACACCCCGACGAAACCGGCCCAGCCACTGGCCTCGATCTGCTTGTTGTAGACGGGGAAGTCGCGGGTGTCCTCGTCGTAGCGGTAGTAGACGACCGAGCCGTTGGCCTTGACCCGGAAGAGGGTGTCTCCGCCGAGGGAGGTCATCGTCTTGGTGTCGGTCCAGTCGGCGTGGGAGACCACGACATGGCGCTCGATCCAGCGCTGGGAGGCGTAGTCGAACCGGGAGCGGTAGAGCTTCCCGTCGGCGGAGGCGCGCCCGTAGATCACACCCCGGTCACCGGCGTAGATCGCGGCGTAGCGCTCCCAGCCCATGTCGATGATCTTGCCGCTGCCTGCCACCATCGCGTTGGTGGCGGCGTCGTACTTGTGCCAGCGGATGCTGCCCAGGGTCGCACTGCCGGCGACGTTGTCCACCGTCCAGATGTAGCCGCCGCGGTCGATGGTGATGTCGTCGGCCCTGCCGGAGTTCCGGAACGCGGTGAACCCGGTGGAGATCTTCCGGTGGTGTACGTCCCAGGTGGCGCTGGAGCTGATGCGGTGGCTGTAGTAGAGACCGTCGGCCTTGATTCCGTAGAAGGAGGCGCCGGGACCGGCCATCATGTGCCCGTAGCCGGTCCAGGTGGTGTCGATGGTGCCCCCGGCCGGCAGGGCGGCGCCGGTCAGGGGGTTGGGCATGTCCTGGCGCAGGAGCTTGCCGGCGGAGTCGAGGGTGTAGGTGGCACCGGCGGTGTTGCAGGTGACGGGGGCGGCGGCCTGCGCGGTGCCGGCGGGGAGGGCGACGAGCAGCGGCAGGGCGACGGCGAGGGCGGCGGTGAGTGCGGTACGTCTTGTGCGTGTGCGGGTGTGCGCGCGGAGTGAAGTCGTTGTCATGGCCTGGACGTTAGGGGTCGCCAGGTAAACGGTGCGGTGGAGTTTAAATGAACAGGATCTTCCGGAACCAAACACCTTGATGAACAGTCAGTATGTGTGGTGTGTCGGCAAGTTGCATGAGTAAGGCGGCCTTGAGAGTGGCCATGCGGTGACCGTCACGGCACTGCGCGATGGTGCGCTTGCTGTACGAGGATGCCTGCCGGCGAGCCCCGCTCGGCCACTGTGTTTTTTGGGTATCGGCGCGCGCGGCCTGCCTATACGCGCTCTGCATGGATGAGGCTCCAGCGGTCAGACGTTGTCCAGGCAGCAGCGGACGAAGTCATGGACGATGGGGTTGCCGTCGTCGGCCGGTGCCCAGGCGATGCCCACCTGGCTGGCGCTGACGCCGCTGACGGGCCGGTAGACGACGCCGGGCCGCGAGTAGAAGCGGGCGGCGGATTCGGGCGCGAGGGCGATGCCGTAGCCATTGGCGATCGCGCTGAGCCAGTCGTCGGGCTGGTCGGTGACGGCGCCGATACGGACCGGGTGGCCGTCGCGTTCGTCGGCGGCCAGCCAGTAGTCCCGCCACCAGCCAGATTCGGGAAGGGCTGCCACGAAGGGCTCGTCCCACAGATCCTGGAAGTCGATCACCTCGCGCGAGGCGAGGGGATGTGCCGTGGGGAGCGCGACCCAGCGGGGCTCGGTGAACAGCACCTCCACTCGCAGGGTGTCCTGTCCGGGGAAAGGCAGCCGCAGCAGCGCGGCGTCGACATCTCCGTCGGCGAGTCCGGCAGTCGGGTTGGACCATGGGGCCTGCCGCATGTCGGCCCTCCAGCCCGGCCGACGACGGGCGAACTCCGCGATGATGTGCTGCGTGGCCTCGTTCGCGGCGCTGCCCACGAAGCCGACCCGCAGCACGCGGGCTGATTTGCTGGCCGCGCTCTTGGTTTCCCGCAGCACCTCGTCCCACTCGGCCAGCAGGGCGGGCACCTGTGCCGCCAGGGTCTGGCCCGGTTCGGTGAGGGCCATGCCGGCCTTGGAGCGCGTGAACAACCGCACTCCGAGTTGGGTCTCCAGTTGCTTGATCTGTTTGGTCAGTGCCGGTTGGGATACGAAGAGTCGTTCCGCGGCGCGGGTGAGGCTTCCGTCCTCCGCCACCGCGAGGAAGCTGCGCAACAGCCTGGTGTCGACATCCATGCCATCAGGTTATAGATGCAGGTATTGGACGCCAAGGTAGGGCTCGATGAGGCTTGAGGCAGCCACCGCACTCTCGGCTGATCGAAGGACACGCACATGTTCATCGCTTACGTGGTCGTTACCGTCATCACGATCGCGGCTAATGCGGGGATGGCAATCGCTGACTTCGCAAGGGCCAAGTCTGTCCTCGCCAACTCGGCTGAAGTCGGTCTCCCGCAGTCCTGGATCCCCGCGCTCGCCATGCTGAAAGCGGCCGGAGCCGCCGGGCTCCTACTCGGGCTCTTGGGTGCCCGGTTCATCGGTGTCGCCGCCGCTGTCGGGCTGGTTCTCTTCTTCATCGGCGCCATCGCCGCGCACGTCCGCGCCCGGGTATTCCACAACATCGCCTTTCCTGGGGGCTACCTTGCGCTGGCTGTCGCCTCTCTCGTCCTCGCGGCCGCGCGATGAACCGTGGAGACCGTCGCTTCTGCTCGGCCTGTTCGGGCTGGTGGTATGGCTGGCCGGTTTCCTGGTCATGCTCGCCGTCCAGGCCCTGTTGTGGCTTCGCGCGTCCACTCCCGGTGGCAGCGACGCGTACGCGGCCGTGGCGCGCAGGTGGCCCGACGGGAGCTGGGCGACTCGTACGACGCGTTTCTCGCCGATCTGAGCCGCGAGAAGTTCGCGCTCCTCCGCCCGCCGATCGCATCCAGTGCCGTGCCCGGCCCGCAGGACCTGACTCGGTGAAGCCTGCACCGCATGAAACGCGTCCGGCGGGACCGCCCTCTCCCAGGCCGAGGAGAACCGCAGCCGCGGCCTGTAGCTTCCGCCCGGGTGTGTCACCCTTCTGGTGGCGGTCATCGCACTCGTCGGCGTACAGATGCTGATGCTGGGGAGAAACGGCACGCGCGCGGGGGAGTTCGTACGACATGACGGTCCAGGCCCAGATGGTCAGGTTCGCCCTGGTGGGGTTGGTGAACACCGGGACGTACTACGGCTGCTACCTGACCCTGCTGAACTGGCTGCCGTATGTGGCGGCACATGTCATCGCCTTCGGGCTCAGCATGGTCGGCTCCTTCTTCCTGACCTCGTATTTCACGTACAGGATCCGCCCGACTTGGCGGAAGTTTGTGCTTTTCCCGCTCACCAACGCGACGAACTTCGTGGTCAGCACGAGCGGCGTCTACTTGTTGGTGGACGTGGCGCACTTCAGCAGCCGGTACGCCCCGCTGATCGCGGCGGCGCTGGCCGTCCCGATCACCTTCATCGTCTCCCGCACGATCATGCTCCGCCCGGAACCGGCCGTGCGGGAGCGGGACCCGGAGCGGATCCCGCAGGCGTGAGCCAGAGATGACCGCGGGCGGGCTCGTACTTCGGTGGTGACCGTCCGCCCATCCTGACGGTTGCCTATCCGAAGACCAGTTCGCGGAACGTATCGCGGATCTCGGTCAGTGGCCGGCGGTCGCGGGTGTAGTACAGCTTGTTGGTGAGCAGCAGAGCCCAGCGTCCTTGCCGGGGCGAGATCCACATGCCGGTACCGGTGAAGCCGTAGTGGACCCAGGTGTCGGCGGCCGGTGCGATGCCGGGGGCGGGGTGCCAGAACAGGCCGCGCACGGGCTCCATTCCGCCGGTCTGGACGGTCAGGGATTCCCTGGTCCAGGCGGGCCCGAACCCTGGCCGTGCGGCGGCGGTTGAGGCGTCGAGCATGTGCCGCAGGAAGAGGGCGATGTCGTCCGCCGTGGAGAAGGCACCGGCGATGCCGCACACGCCGCCCAACAGCCGGGCGGAGAAGTCGTGGGCGACGCCCCGGAGGTGGGTGTCGGTGTCCTGGTCGAGTTCGGTCGGGGCACACCGGGCCGCGACCTCGGTGGGCAGCGGCCCGAAGCGGGTGGCGTCCATGCCGAGTGGCTGCCAGGTACGGGCCGTGGCGAGCTGGTCCAGTCTCTGGCCGGAAAGATGTTCGGCGAGGTAGCCGAGGATGAGGGCGGCCCGGTCGGTGTACTCGACCGCCTCACCGGGCGGCCGGTGCAGGACCTCGTGCAGGACACCGTCGCGGATGTCCTGCGGGTCGCTGCCGTAGAGGCTCTTCAGCTGGGCCCGCAACGGTACGCCTGCGGTGTGGGTCAGCAGCTGGCGCGCAGTGGCCCGGCCCACGGGGCGGCCTTCGACCTCCGGCCAGAAGCTGCCGAGGGGGTGGTCGAGGTCGAGCTTTCCCTCTTCCCACAGAGCGCCAACCGAGGACCACACGGCGAGGATCTTGGTGAGGCTGGCGACGTCGAAGACGGTGTCGTACCGCATGCGGAGGTCGGGTTCGTCGGGGTCCAGCACGCCGACCGCTCCGGTGTGGTATGGGCCGGCTGCGTCGCCGACTGCCCACACCGCACCGGGGTAGACCTTGTCGCGAACGCCATCGTCCAGCAGCTGTTCGATGCGGTCGGCGCTGTACGCCATGGGCATCTCCGTATGTCGCCGTGGGTATCCCGCCGCTCAGCGTAGTGATGTCACGGGGGCGGATCCGGCTCCGGCACGGGCGAGAGCGGCGTCTTCGCCCGCGGCCCCGAGGTCGAAGTGGGTCTCCGCGCGGTACCTGGAGCTGCTGCGCCGCTGGGCAAACGATCAATGCCGTCGCAGCGCGTATTCGCTACATCTCCAAGGAACCGGTACCGCGGTGCCGGCCCGGGGACTGGCGGCCAAGCGGCACTGGGCCATCGCGGTCACCTGGCAGACCCAAGCCGCAGGGCCCGCCTTCGGGCGTACGGCGCTACTTCTAGAACATGCCCTGGTGCGCGGGCACCGCGCTGATGCGTTCCGCGAAACGGCGCAGCCCGGGGATCTCCCCGTTGAGAATAAGCAGCTCCGACGTGAGGGAACGGATCTTTGGCCGCCGGGCTTCCTCAGGCGCGTATGACTCCAACGCCCGCAGCGCGGAGAACGCCCGCTCGGGCTCTCCCATGTCCCGCCAAACCCTGGCCACGTCCATGCAAAGCCGTCCTCGACGCTCCGCGTTGGGCAGCTTCATCGGCTCCACCTTCGCGGCGTAGTTCAGCGCCGAGGAGCCCTCGCCGAGAGCGTGATGGACGGAGATGCGGAACACCGTGGTCTGGTCCTGGCCGAAGACTCCGGGGATGTAGAGCCGCTGGCCGGCTGTCTCACGGCGCCGGGCGGTCTCTTCGGCCTCGCCGATGCAGTCCATGGCCTGCCCGCGCCACCCGGCCTGGGCCGCACTGTAACTCGCGGTCAAAAGGAGCGTGCCCCGCATGGCGAGTTCGTCCGGTCGCTGCCCGAGCCGTCCCGCGGCCTCCTGTAGGTGGTCGATGGCGGCCTGGTACTCCCCTGCGCGGCGCATCGTGATGGCCATCGAGTGCGCGGCCTCGCCCATAACTACGGGGTTACCCGTCAGCTCCGCCTGCGCGCGGGCCCGGTCGGCGGCGATCCACGAATACCCCTGATAGTTCTTGATCGCGAGCTGGGCCAGAAGCACGTAGGCGCGGGCCGCGATGCCGTGCATGCCTGACGCGAGGGAGCCCGAGATCAGCGGCGGGAGGGTCGTACCCAGTTCGGCGTAACGCGCTGCGTGGAACAGGGTCCGGGTCTGGCTCAGCGCCGTGGACAGAGACTCACGGGACGCCGGTCGCGCCTCGGGGAGACGGAAGAGGGAGCGTTCAACGAGGTCTTTGGGGTCGTTTGCGGCCGAGGCGGAGCCGGGGAGAGCAGCACTTTGCGGCGGTGCACGTCAGCCCCTTCGAGTCCTACGTCATTCCCGGACAGCCCCAGGACATCACATAACGCGGCGAGCGTCGTGTCATCCGGCCTGACCTTGCCGTTCTCCACCCGCGAGACCCACGATGCGGAGTAGCCCACCGCATCGCCGACGGCCCCTTGAGACATCCTCTTGAGTACGCGTCCACGCCGTAGAACGTCGCCCAACTTCGCCGCCATGCACACAGTGTGCCAATCCACGCACAGAGTTTGCAGGCCCTCGGCGGCACGTGCTGTGCCGCCTTCCGCCGGGCATGCAACGGTCGTGCGCCCTTGACGGCCCCACAGCCCTCGGGGAGCGTCCACGCAAGAGACCGCAACTGACTCGACACGGGAGGCAGTCATGCCACTAGATTTTATCGGGATCGATCCGAACACAGGTGACGAAGGGTCGTCGACAGCGTGGGTGGAGCAGGAGACCGCCGACTTGATCCTCCAGGGAGAGACCGCCGAGGAGGCACTGAGGGCGGTGATCAGCAAGACCCAGTGGGTCCCCGGTCACGCGGCGGGTATCCCTGAGCACGAGACAGTGATCCGCATTCCGGCCCGTATGGTGCCGATTCTCAGAAGGGCGTGCGATGCCGCAGAAGAACGTGCCGAGCTTCGCTGAGCTGCTGGAGCAGACACAGAGGTCAGCCGTCCATCTGGAGATGCGGGACGTCTACGCGGTCGCCAACGAGGCTGCGGTCTTTGAGGCGTTCCAGCGCGGGGAGTGGAGCGAGGCCGAGGAAAAGGTGAACCGCCGCACATGGCTGAACCTCGTCTCGGCCGCTACCGCCCGGGGCGTGGTCATGCGCCGGGCGCGCATCGTCTCCGAGCCGGTGACCGACTACATCCAGTACGAGCACGCCGGCACGCAAATGAACATCGACGCGGGGGAACAGGTGCGCTGGCTGCCGCGCCGTCGCGCCGTTGACATCGCACTGCCCGGCGCCGACTTCTGGCTGTTCGACAACCAGCTCGTCCGATTCAACATCTTCACCGGTGATGGCGACTGGGCGGACCCGCGTGTCGAGATGTACGACGACCCCGCCGTGGCCAAGCTCTGCTCGACGGCGTTCGAGGCGGTGTGGGAACGCGGTATCCCGCACGAGAAGTACACCATCTAGCCCCCAGTCAGCACCGGACAGACAGCCCATGCCCTCCTCTCCCTCCTCCAGCGCCCAAGCGGCCCGTCAAGCCCTCGCCGTGCGCTTGGCGCACCTGCGCAAGGACGCGGGGATCAACGGGCGAGAGCTGTCTGCCCGGTGTGGGTGGCATCCCGCGAAGACCACCCGCATTCAGAAAGGGGAGGCGCCGCCCTCGGATTCGGATATCCGGGCGTGGTGCGAAGCCTGCGGCGCGGAGGACCAGGCGGAGGATCTGATCGCCACGGCGCGCGCCGTCGATTCCATGTACCTCGAGTGGCGGCGGCTCCACCGCAACGGCATGCGCGCTGCCCAGGAACGGTTGATCCCGCAGTACGCGGACACCGCGCTCTGCCGGGTGTACGTCTCCAACGTCATCCCCGGCTTCTTCCAGACTCCCGCGTACGCGACCGCGCTCATGCGCAGTATCACCGGCTTCCAGGGCACTCCCGACGACGTCGCGGAGGCCGTCGCCGCCCGTGTCGCGCGCAGCCGGTTCCTGTACGAGGGCAACCACCGCTTCGTTGTCGTCATGGAGGAGTCGGTGCTGCGGTATCGCCTCGGTGACGCGGGGACGATGACAGGTCAGCTCTCGCACCTGCTCACGGTGATGCCCCTCGCCTCCGTATCGCTGGGCGTCATCCCCTTCACAGCCCAGCGCACCGTGTGGCCGCTGGAGGCGTTCTACCTCTTTGATGACCGCCGAGTGGCCGTGGAGACGCTGACGGCAAAGATCGGCGTGACCCAGCCGCGCGAACTGGCGGACTACGCACGGGCTTTCGTCGAGCTGTCGAAGATGACCGTCTACGGCGACAGTGCGCGGGCCCTCATCACTGACGCCATCGCCGCTCTCCGGTGAATTTCCGCAACTCCTCGCAACTTCGTTGAGGCCGCCTGCGGCTGCTCCCTAACGTAATGGCACCGCCCACGGATCCGGTTCGCAGGCTTGGGGTTCGCAGGCTTGGGGTTCGGAGCGGCACCTGATTGGCGGTAGGTCCCTGCGTCCCCCGTCGGGATCTGCCGCCCTCCAATCCCAGCCCGAGGAGCAGTCCTCATGACCCGCCGTGCTCGAACTCTCGTCCCCGGAGATCCCTCCGCCGTCGCCTTCGCCCGAGACCGCGTCATAACGCAGGTCCGTGCGTGGGGCGTGCCGCTGGACAAGGAGAAGCAGTACGCGGTCAAGCTGGTGGTTTCTGAACTAGTCACCAACGCCATCCTGCACGCTGAAGGATTCATCAGCGTCGGCCTCTATTTGAACGAGGAACGTCTGCTCGTCGTTGTCCACGACAGCAACCCCACCCTGCCACGACACCGACGCCCCACCACCGACGACGAGACCGGCCGTGGCCTGGCCCTCGTCGGCCACTTCGCCACCCGCAGCGGCTGGGAGCCCACCGCCGGAGGGAAGCGCGTATGGGCGGAGTTCGCGGTACCCGCGCCCTTCCCGGCCGTACGCGGGGAAATCCTGCGCCGGCGTATGAAGACGACCAGCCACCGCGCGTACATCACTGCCCGCCCCCTTCGCCCCAGTGGTTGGACTGTCGAGTCCCGTGAGCTTGACGTCACCCTCCTGGCGAGGGTCCGGGCGGGCCTTCGAAGGAACGACCTCGTCCCCGTGTAGCCCGCAGAGTTCCGCCCGGAACAGCCCTGGACAGGTCGAGCCGGGTGGAGCGGCGCCGGGAGCTTCCCCCGAGGCACCCGGCGTCACCCACTGCACCACTCGGATCGATCGAGAGGAGCACCGCCATGACTGTCCCAAGTCCGCTCGTCATCACCGATGTTGACTGGACCGCGTTACGGAACTTCGCGACGCTGCGGGGGCAACTTCGGGTGTCACTGACCCCGCGCTGCAACCTCAAGTGCTGGTTCTGCCACAACGAGGGCGATGTCCCACCGCCCTTCACGCACATGAACCGCGAGGCCCAACCACGTTCCCGTGAACTGGTTGCCGACGATTACGTGACCGCCATGGGCTCGCTGATCCAGGCGGGGCTGAAGCGGGTCTACTTCACCGGAGGCGAGCCACTCGCCTCCCCGTTGGCGCGGCCCGTACTCACGCGTCTGCCCGCCCACGCCCCGGACGTGTCGTACACGCTGATCACCAACGGGACGTTGGTGCGCGCACATCAGGAGTGGCTTGCCACCACGGCGCTGGACAAGGTCAAAGTCTCGCTCCACTACATCTCGGACGAGTCACTTCAGGCCATCGCCCACACCCGCGTCGGCATCGACGCCGTCCTGGACGGGATCGAAGCCGCTCGGGAGATCTTTGAGCGGGTCGAGCTGAACACGCTCCTCCAACGCGAGAACGAGCACGAGATCCTGCCCATCCTCGACTTCGCCCTCGAACGCCGCCTCCCAGTGCAGTTCATCGAGTTGGTCGACACCGATTTCAACATCGGCCGCCAGTCCTCGGCTGTTTCCGCGCAGGGACTGATCGAGCACCTGCGGACCTTGACCCGGGAAGAGCACGTTGAGGTCGCGGGCGTTGGTCAAGGCCGACGTGTATTCCGTATTGACGGCGTCGAGATTGACGTCATCCACCGCGACCTGGGGAGGCATCACGTTGGCCAGTGCGGCACGTGCCCGGTGCGCGCGAAGTGCATCGAGGGCTTCTGGGCTCTTCGCCTGGACCACGCCGGTGGCGTCCAGCCGTGCCTGCTCCGCGACGACCTGCGACTGGACATCCTGCCGCTACGTACGGATCCCGAGGCGCTGGCGGCAGCCGTCGCCGCTCACATCACCTCATTCACGGAGGGGACCCTGTGACCCTGCTGCGCCGCCCATACGCTCCTGCCGAAGAGCCGATCGAGGGGCGGTTCTATGTCCTGGAAGGTGTCTCGGGGATCGGCAAATCCACGCTCGCTACCCTGCTTGCCGAGTGGCTGGGTGCCGCGACGCTCCATACCCTCCCGGAGCCGCTCACCTCGCTGTCCACGGACGTCAACAGCGCCCTTCGGCCGCTGCCGCAGTTCGCGTTCTACCTCTCCGGCCTGCTCCACGCCTCTGATCTTGTCCGGGCGGGGCTTCGGGGCGGTCCCGTCGTGGCCGACCGGTACATGTCCTCCGTCGTCGCCTGCCACGCCGCCGCCAATGGCGTCGCCCTGGACCAGGCGAGGGGCCTGCTTGAGCCGTTCACGCCCTATCTCATACGTCCCCACCGGACGTTCTACCTGCGCGCCTCGGAAGGAGCACTGCGGGACCGGCTCGCGCGCAAGTCGGACGTGAAGCAGGACGACACCGACCTGTTCGGCGTCCCGGGCCGCCTCGCCGGCCTGCTGGCCAATTTCGAAGCCGTGGCGGCGACCGATCCCAGCGCCGTGGTTCTCGACACCGACGACCTCGGTCCCAAAGAGCTGACCGCGTACATCATCAAGTCCCTGGAGACCGACGATGCTTAACTCCATCGACACGGCCGCCGTCATCCGCGACGGCGGCGCGGTCGGGCAGTTCCCCGGCGAGATCCACGAAGGCGTCGCGTGGTGGATCGCGGCTTGCCTCGTCGTCACCACCAAGGCGTCCCGCATCGCTGTCGCCCACGACGGCCATAACACCAGCGTCGGGTTCTACGACCGCCTGTGCCGGGGAGCCGGGAACGCCCAGCACTACGCATGCCGCGTCACGGACGTCGGTGTCGCCGACCAAGACGAATTGCTGGCCGCCATGAAGGATCTGGGCTCCGTGCCTGGCATCCGGGTCACCACCACGGCAGCCCCCGAAGGGGAAACGGTCCACATCGCCGTCTACGACGACCAGGGCTTCCCCCTGACGGAGGACGCGGGACTCGCCATGATCCGGCGCCTGATCGCCGAGGACCGCGTCCCCATCCCTGTCAATGCCCAGGCGAAGGGCTACGTGGAGCCGTACAAGGTGATCGCGGAAGAAGCCGCGCAATGATCGACGCGGCGGAGATCGTCCGGACCGGGACCAGCATTCTTTTCGTCACCCTCGATTCGCTGCGCTACGACGTCGCACGCGCCACGCTGCACGCCGGACAGACACCCCGCCTTGCCGAGCTGCTGCCCAGCGGTCAGTGGGAGGAGCGCCGCACACCCGGCACCTTCACTCTGCCCGCCCACATGGCGTTCTTCTCCGGCTTCCTGCCCAAGCTCCCGCAGCCGCAGCAGCCGCCAAGGTTGTGGGAATGCAGGCCGCCCGCGTTCAAGGACGTCGACCCAGGCACCTTCGTATTCGACGCTCCGAACCTGCTCTCCGGCCTGGACCAGCATGGCTACCGCACCGTGTGCGTCGGTGGCGTCACCTACTTCTCCCGCGAAACGCCGCTGGGCTCGGTCCTGCCGGAGATGTTCCACGAAGACCACTGGCGGCCGGAGTTCTGCTCACCCGAGGTGGACTCCACCCGCCACCAGGTCGACCAGGCCCTGACCATCGCCGAGACGTACGAGAGCCGCCGGCCGCTGTTCCTGTTCGTCAATGTCTCGGCGACCCACGTACCCCACGGTCACTACCTCGGCGCCAGCGAGGACTCCTGGAACTCCCAAAGCGCGGCCTTGGCCTACGCGGACGAACACCTGGGAAGGCTGATCGACGGACTCGCCGCAAGACAACGCTGGCTCGTGATCATGTGCGCCGACCACGGAGACGCCTTCGGCGAGGACGGATACTACGGGCGCGGGATCGCACACCCCACGGTCATGAACGTGCCGTTTGCCACCATGGTCGTCTAACGGCGCTACGCTCGCGGCCCATGGATGACGCCCCAGATCGTGGGCCGATGCGTGACGCCTCCGTCGTAGTGGCACGAGACGAGCGATCGCGCATCGCGCTACTGACCGCACTCTTTCCCCGCCATGGCGGGGAGTACCTGTTTCTGCCAGGAGGCCGTCAAGAAGACGGCGAAACCCCTGAAGAGTGCGCACGCCGCGAGCTGCGTGAGGAGGCCGGAGTTACCGCTGATCACTGGCGGCCTCTTGGCTCGTACGCGATCACGCTGAACACCACCGCCCGCGTGCACCTCTTCCTGGCCGAGGGACTAACGTGCGGTCCCCAGCAACTCACGCCCACGGAGGAGGACTTCAAGCTCATGTGGTGGCCGCTGAACGAAGCCATCACGGCGGCCACGGAGGGGCGGTTCCTGCTCCAGGGCGGCCCACTCGCTCTGCTCCTCGCCGAACGGACACTCCAGTAGGGCGGCAGACACCGCAGGCGCTGAGGACCTACCGCACGGACAAGTCGAGTCCGTGCGGCTGGCCTTGGATAATGCCGCTCATGCCTTTCCTGGTCACTCCCGCGATATCTGTTGGCGCTCTGGCCGCATCCGACCAGCCGCCTCTGCTGGTCGGATGCGGCCAACAGCGTGCCAAGGGCTTTGGTCAGTTCGACACGCTTCTTGATGCCCTTAGGTCGTCATCGCAGTCGCGATGGCAGCCCCCCGATCACCTCCACCGTCTCCCGCATGATCACGCTCTGCCCGGAACCCGCTGTACCGGCTCGGGAGCCGGAGCGGGTCCCGCAGGCGTGAGCCGGGGATGACTGAGGGGGCGGCCTCGTGGCCGACCCCCTCGCCGTAGGTGGAATCAGCCGGTGGGCCGACTGTCCTGGATGGAGCTGAGGAATCCGCTCCAAGCGGGGGTCGATACGGCGACGACGGGGCTGCCGGCCAGTTTGGAGTCACGGACACCGACTTGGTCGCGCAGGTGCGCCACCTCAACGCAGTTGCCTCCCTGGTCGTTGCTGTAGCTGGAGGTGAACCAGTCGGCGCTGGTCAGCTCGGCGGCCGAGATGTACATGTGGATCAGAACTCCTTGATGGCGTTGTGGATCATGCTGAGGGATTCGGAATGGCCGGAAGCCATGGCCTGGAGGTCGCTGAATGCCTCCTCGTACCGGTCGATGTCATCCTCTCGCCGGGTCACGCCCGCGGAGGCGAGGTTCTCCAGGTAGACGATCGGCTTCAACGGCTCCCGGAACCGCAGGACCGCGAACGGGCCGTTCATACCGGGATGGGCACCAGCCTCGAATGGGACGACTTGGATCCTGAAGTGCTGTAGGTCGGCGGCCAGCTCCGCGATGTGCTCCAGTTGCGCCCGCATCACCTGGGCGCTGCCCACTCGGCGGCGCAACACGGATTCGTTGACGATCGCGCTCAGCTTCAGTGGTGCGCGCGCCCGGCGCAGGACCTCCTGCCGCGTCATGCGGACTTCAACGAGACGGTCGATCTCCGCCGAGCCGAGCCCGGCGTGGGCACGCTGGTGAATGGCTCGAACATACGCGTTGGTCTGCAACAGCCCAGGGACGAACTCCGACTCATAGGTGTGGAGTTGAGTCGCGATCGCTTCAAGACTCAAGAAGGCCTTGAAGCCAGGCGGAATCACCGGTCGGTACAGCGCGGACTGCCACCAGTCCTTCTTCGTCTTCGTGACGACTGCGTAGCCCTCAAGGACGGCGCGATCCTCCGGCGCGGCGCTGTAGATGTCGCACAGTGCGATGACGTCGGATGGCTCAACTACGCCGTTGTCACCGGTTTCCAGGCGGGTCAACTTGGAGGGAGCCCATAGGAGACGGCGGGCCACTTCGGCAGCCGTCAGCCCCTTGTCGGTGCGCAGCCGCCGTAGGGCGACGCCCAGTTGGAGTCGGCAGAGAGCTGGGGTCGCGGACTCGATGGCCTCGTTCAATGGTTCCTCCTCGGACGCTGGTTTCAGTGTTCCGGCGAACGTTGCAGCCTGGCAACGCATCGTGCGCAGACGCACGGAAGCTTCTGGCCTTGCTTCAACTTGCACGGCACGAACGGAAGTTCCCTCACGGAATCAGTCTCGCAGAATTCTGCTAAATGAGTTCCGTCAGTGGAATTTCGCTGGCATGCTGACTCCAGGTGATCGTCCGGTTCCGCCCTGTTGAGGAGCCGGGCAACCGATCGAGTGGAGTGCGCCATGCCGATGTCAGCTCATGACGAACAGACCTCACCGGCTCGCGTGGCAGACGTCCGAGCCACGGACCACGCGGGAGCGGGGACGACCGCTGCCGTGTGGATACGGCTACAGGGCAAGGCGTGTGCGGGCTGCGGCTCCACCGCGCAGCTCCGTCCAGGCGGGTTCGCGTACGTCGTCGTGCGCGGCAGTCGGCTCGGCTACGCCGTCCAGGTTTGTTCGAGCTGTCCGGTGCAGTACGGAGGGGATAGCGCGTGAGTCTCACCAACAGCGCAGAGAACTGGCTGGTCGAAACCGAGCCCTCAGGCGAGCGCAGGAAGGTGGCCCGCTTCCGTCTGCTGCAGGTGGCGTTCGTGCGGGAAGAGTGCGTCGTGCCGGAGGTACGTCAGCGTGGCACCGTCTGCCTCCAGCGCTGGGGACTGGCGGAGGGGCTCATTGAGGCGGCCGGTCTGGTGATCAGCGAGTTCGTCACCAACGCCATCTCCCACTCGCGTAGCGATGCGCTGGGGTTGCACCTCTTGTACATGGGCGCCGAGGTGCGGATCGAGGTGATCGACTGCTCCCCATCGGGTCGGCCACTGCGCAGGCAGCCTGACTTACTGGACGAGGGTGGGCGTGGGCTGTGGCGTGTGGACGCCTTTGTCGCTGAGCACGGCGGCGACTGGGGCGTCAGCGATGATGCGACGGTCACGTGGTGCACCCTGGCGGGTCAGGCTGAGGGGGAGACCGGCGACGGGCGGCCGTAAGCCGATACAGCCTTATAGTGTCCGCTCCGCGCTCGCGGAGGTACACCGACAGTCGTGATCGACCAAGTCCACGCGTACGAGTCCGCTCCGCGCTCGCGGAGGTTTCCAAACACCGAGCGGGCCAGTCCTGTGTCGGCGGGGTCCCGCAACCCGGAACCCCGTCACCCCCCGGCCGTGCCGCCGCACGGAAACCAGGCGAGAGCAGTACTACCGGCCGCCTAGAATGTCCGTCGTGACCGACAACACTCCACAGAGCCCCGACCACGGGCCCACGCGTAATCCTGAGCTGCCGACCCAGTACGCGCCGGCCGATGTAGAGGGACCCCTGTACGAGCGTTGGGTAGAGCGCGGCTACTTCGAGGCGGACGCGAAGAGCGAGAAGCCCCCGTACACCATCGTCATCCCGCCCCCGAACGTCACCGGCTCCCTGCACCTCGGGCACGCCTTCGAGCACACCCTGATCGATGCCCTCACCCGCCGTAAGCGGATGCAGGGATACGAGACGCTGTGGCAGCCCGGCATGGACCACGCCGGTATCGCCACCCAGAACGTCGTCGAGCGCGAGCTCGCCAAGGAGGGCAAGTCCCGCCACGACCTCGGGCGCGAGGCGTTCGTGGAGCGCGTCTGGCAGTGGAAGGCCGAGTCCGGTGGGCAGATCGCCGGGCAGATGCGGCGGCTCGGCGACGGTGTCGCCTGGAGCCGGGACCGGTTCACCATGGACGAGGGGCTGTCCAGGGCCGTCCAGACCGTCTTCAAGCGGATGTTCGATGACGGGCTGATCTACCAGGCCGAGCGGATCATCAACTGGTGTCCCCGCTGTCTGACCGCCATCTCCGACATCGAGGTGGACTACCAGGATGACGACGGCGAGCTCGTCTCGATCAAGTACGGCGAGGGCGACGACACCCTCGTCGTCGCCACCACCCGCGCCGAGACGATGCTCGGTGACACCGCCGTCGCCGTCCACCCCGACGACGAGCGGTACGCGCACCTGGTCGGCAAGCGGATCAAGCTGCCGCTGACCGGCCGTACGATCCCGGTCGTCGCCGACACGCACGTCGACCCGGAGTTCGGCACCGGCGCGGTCAAGGTGACCCCCGCCCACGACCCCAACGACTTCGCGATCGGCCAGCGCCACGGCCTTGAGTCGCTGACCGTCATGGACGAACGCGGCGTGATCACGGCGCACGGGCCGTTCCAGGGTCTTGACCGCTTCGAAGCGCGGTCCGCGATCGTCGGGGCGCTGCGTGCCGACGGGCGGATCGTCGCTGAGAAGCGTCCGTACGTCCACTCCGTCGGCCACTGCTCGCGCTGCCGGACGACGCTTGAGCCGCGCCTGTCGCTCCAGTGGTGGGTCAAGGTCGAGACGCTCGCCCAGGCCGCCGGCGACGCGGTCCGCGACGGCCGGGTCAACATCCACCCGGCCGACATGTCGCAGCGCTACTTCGACTGGGTCGACGACCTGCGCGACTGGTGCATCTCGCGCCAGCTCTGGTGGGGCCACCGGATTCCCGTCTGGCACGGCCCGAACGGCGAGACCGTGTGCGTCGGGCCCGACGAGCAGCCGCCCACCAGTGAGGGCTGGAGCCAGGACCCGGACGTCCTCGACACCTGGTTCTCGTCCGGGCTGTGGCCGTTCTCGACCCTGGGCTGGCCGGAGCAGACCAAGGATCTGGAGAAGTTCTATCCGACCTCCGTCCTTGTCACCGGCTACGACCTGATGTTCTTCTGGGTCGCCCGGATGATGATGTTCGGTCTGTACGCGATGGACGGGCAGCCGCCGTTCCGCACCATCGCGTTCCACGGCATGGTCCGTGACGAGTTCGGCAAGAAGATGTCCAAGTCGTCCGGCAATACGGTCGACCCGCTGCTCTGGATGGACGCGTACGGCTCCGACGCCGTTCGCTTCACGCTGGCCAAGGGCGCCAACCCGGGCACTGATGTGCCGATCGGCGAGGACTGGGTCCAGGCGTCCCGTAACTTCGCCAACAAGATCTGGAACGCGACGCGCTTCGCGCTCATGAACGGCGCGACCGTCGAGGGTGAGCTGCCGCCCGTCGAGCAGATGTCGGCGGCCGACCGGTGGATCCTGTCGCGTCTCAACAAGGTCGTCGCCGAGACCGACGCGTACTACGAGGACTACCAGTTCGCGAAGCTCGCCGACTCCCTCTACCACTTCGCGTGGGACGAGGTCTTCGACTGGTACGTCGAGCTGTCCAAGACCACGTACTTCGCGGGCGGCGAGCAGGCGAAGGTCTCCGCCCGGGTCCTCGGTGAGGTCCTGGATGTACTGCTGCGGGTGCTCCACCCGATCGTTCCGTTCGTCACGGACACGCTGTGGACGACGCTGACCGGTGGCGAGTCGCTGGTCATCGCCGACTGGCCGAAGGACAGCGGCTTCCGCGACGAGGCCGCCGAGCAGGAGATCGGGCTGGTCCGGCAGGTCGTCACGGAGGTCCGGCGGTTCCGTTCCGATCAGGGGCTTCAGCCCGGCCAGAAGGTCCCGGCCCGGCTGGACCTGTCCGGTACGGCGCTCGCGCCGCACGAGGCCGCCATCCGGCAGGTGCTGCGGCTCCAGCCGGAGGGCGAGGGCTTCAGCGCCACGGCGACGCTCCCGGTCGCGGGGGCCACGGTCGCCCTCGACCTGTCGGGGACCATCGATGTCGCCGCGGAGCGCAAGCGCCTGGCGAAGGACCTGGCCGCGGCGGAGAAGGAAGGCCAGCAGGCCCACGCCAAGCTGGGCAACGAGGCGTTCCTCGCCAAGGCCCCGGACAATGTGGTCGACAAGATCCGCGGGCGTCTGGCCAAGTCCGAGAAGGACGTCGAGCGCCTCCGGGCCCAGCTGGACAACCTCCCGCCGGCCTAGGCAATGACAGAAAGGGCGGTCCGGACCCGAGTGGTCTGGGCCGCTTTTTCAACCTTGCATAGTACGTACGACCGATCGTACGTTTACTTTTGTGACCGAAGACGCTGACCCGAGCATCCGCCCCTTCTGTATCGACATCCCCCAGAGCGAACTGGACGACCTCCACCAGCGCCTCGACCGCACCCGCTGGCCCGATGAACTGCCCGGTGTGGGCTGGGCGTACGGCATACCGCTCGGCTATCTGAAAGAGCTCGCGCACTACTGGCGGCACGAGTACGACTGGCGCGCCGCGGAGGCCGAGCTGAACCGGTGGCCGCAGTCCATCACCACCATCGACCGCGCGAATATCCACTTCGCGCACCTTCGCTCGCCCGAACCGGACGCGACCCCGCTGCTCATGACGCACGGCTGGCCCGGCTCGATCGTCGAGTTCGCGCGCGTCGCCGGCCCGCTGACCGACCCCCGGGCCCACGGCGGCGATCCCGCCGACGCGTTCCACCTCGTACTGCCGAGCATCCCCGGATTCGGGCTGTCCGGGCCCACCAGGGAGACGGGCTGGGAGTTCAAGCGGGTGACCGCCGCGTTCGGTGAGCTGATGGAGCGCCTTGGCTATCCGCGGTACGGGGTGCAGGGCGGCGACTGGGGCGCGGTCATCTCCCGGGAGCTCGGCCGCACCCGGCCCGACCGGGTCATCGGCGTACACCTGAATCTCCTCCCGAACGCCTTCCAGCCGCACGAGCCCGGCGCGGACGAGCTCGCCGCGCTGAGCCCGGTCGAACGCGAGCGCACGCTGGCCTCCTGGGAACGCTTCCGGGCGTGGAGCCGTGACCGTCAGGGTTACGCCGACATCCAGGCCACCCGGCCGCAGACGCTGGCGTACGGACTGACCGACTCGCCGGTGGGGCAGCTGGCCTGGATCGCCGAGAAGTTCAAGGAGTGGACGGACTCCGAGGACCGCCCGGAGGATGCCGTCGACCGTGACCAGCTGCTCACCAACGTGATGCTGTACTGGCTGACCGGTACGGCGGG
The DNA here is from genome assembly GCF_044548015.1 of Streptomyces sp. NPDC052236. NCBI lineage: Bacteria > Bacillati > Actinomycetota > Actinomycetes > Kitasatosporales > Streptomycetaceae > Streptomyces > Streptomyces sp. NPDC052236. Next base: position 127,983 of record NZ_JBIUBL010000011.1, read on the forward strand.
CTCGTCCGCCCGCATCTACTACGAGCGCGCCCACGCGGACTACTGGGGCACTCCGCCGGAGCCTTCGGCAACTCCGACCGCACTGGCCGATTTCCCGCACGACAACTTCATTCCGCTGCGGCACATCGCGGACCGGACGAACAACATCGTGCGGTGGACGCGGTACGACCGGGGCGGGCACTTCCCGGCCATGGAGCAGCCGGACCTGCTGGTCGGTGACGTACGTGCCTTCTTCCGGCAGCAGAGGAAATGATCAGGCAGAATTGATCATGTGCACGTCGGGATCGCGGGCCGTCGCGCCTGCCCCGCGAGTTGAATGCCACGTAAACCCCTGCTGTCCAGCTGCCAAATACCGTTCCTCTCACGTCACTTGAGGCCCTCCAGTCCCGGAAGCCGCTCCAAGTGGGCAGTTTCCATGGGCCGCACGGCAACTGCGCGCAACCACGCGGATACGCGCGAGCGTCGTGATCACGGCGCGGTAACGGCCAAATGAATGGTCTCCACCAGCAGTCGACATGGTCATCACAAGCGGCCAGGCTCCTGCTTGCTCATTCGCTTACGTCCAGTGGGGGGACCGCCCGGTGTACCGGAGACTCGCGCGCAATTTCCTGATGGCCAGGCTCCGTCGCAGCCGATGGTTCAAGGTCATCGGTGTCGCCGTCGCCATGGTCATCGCGGTCGGTTCGCTCGCCGTCGCCGGGAGCGGCTTCCCGTTCGTCCCCGGGGCGCCGGCCGCGGCCGAGGGTCCCGATCAGCGTTGGGGGAGCGCCGAGGGGCGCAGCCACACGGCGGGCGGTCCGGGCAATACGAAGGTGCCGCAGTCGCAGCGGGCCAAGTACCCGTTGAAGCAGCCGACCGTGGCCAGGCCCTCCGCCGGGCGCAATACCGCCGAGGTCACCCCCGCGCCCGCCGCGGCCGTCACCGGCTTCGACACCAGGACCAGCGAGGAGCTCGTCTCCGAGCGGGACGCGCGCAGCCGTACGTACGTGAACGAGGACGGCACCCGCACCAGCGAGTTGTCCACCGCCCCCATCAACTACCAGGACGAGCGCGGCGTCTGGCGGCCTATCGACACCGCCCTGGTGGGCGACAGTGACAGTGGCTGGGTCAATGCCGCCGATTCGATGGAGCTGCGGATCGCGGAACAGGCGGACGCCTCCCGGCTGGCCGCCCTCACTCTCCCCTCGGGTGAGTCCTTCGCGTACGGGCTCAGTGGCGCCGCCCCCGCGCAGGGCAGTGCGAACGGCAGCCGGGTGGCGTACGAGCAGGTTCTGACCGACACCGATCTGTGGCTGGACTCGCGGGCGGGCGGGGTCAAGGAGACCCTTGTGCTGCGTTCCGCCGACGCGCCCGGCAGTTTTGTCTTCCCCCTGGCACTGAGCGGCCTCACCGCGAAGAGCGAGGGTGCGTCGATCGTGCTGGTCGACTCTGAGGGACGTACGAAGGCGGTCATTCCGGCCGGGTTCATGGAGGACGCCAAGGGCGCCGTCTCCAACGCGGTGCGCTACGAGCTGGTCGAGCAGGGCGGCGGCGGCCAGGCCCTGCGGGTGAGCGTCGACCGTGCGTGGGTCACCGACCCGGCGCGGGCCTTCCCCGTGCGGGTCGACCCGTCCGTGGACACCACCGCCGCCTCCACCTCCATGTACGTCCGCAGCGGCGCCTCCTCCGTCGTCGGCTCGGATGAACTTCACGTCGGCAAGTCCGGCAGCTCCTCCGCTCACTCCTTCCTCGGCTTTCCCAACCTGGACGAGGAGCTCAAGCACCACCGCGTCTTCGGCGCGCAGCTGCAGGTCGTGAACTTCGACTCGGCGTCCTGCAAGCCGCGTTCGGTCTCCGTGCACCCCGTCACCGGGGCCTGGACGGCCAACACCACCACCGACTACCCGGGGCCCTCGGTGGGTTCCTCGCTCGCCTCGAAGTCGTACGCGTACGGCTATGTGGGCTTTGGCCAGTCGCAGTCCTCCTGCCCGGCCGCCGGTGCGCTCTACGACCTGGGCAAGGGCGGCCGTGATCTCGTGCAGCGCTGGGTGGACGGCACCCAGGCCAATCACGGTCTGTCGCTGCGGGCCTCGGTCACCGACTCGCTCGCGGCCAAGAAGTTCACCGGTCACAACACGGCCAACCCGCCCAAGCTGTTTGTGACGCACTCGCCCTACAGCGCGACCTACGCCTTCCCCAAGCCCGTCCCGGACCCGCCGGTCCTGCAGAACCAGGCGGGCAAGATCAAGGTCAGCGTCACCAACAAGGGCGCGGAGACCTGGACGCCGAGCACCTACTACCTCGCCTACCGGGCGTACGACTCCAAGGGCAAGCTGGTCACCCAGCAGCGCGCCGCCAACCTCACCGCCAACCTTGCCTACGGTGCCAAGACCACCGTGGATGCGACGATCAAGGCGCTGCCGCCGGGCACGTACATGCTCGACTTCACGATGGTGCGCCAGGGCGGCAAGGTCTTCACCGACGAGCAGGTGCCGCCGGGCCGGCTGACCCTGCGGGTCTTCGACATCGCCCCGGTGGTCAAGGAGCAGTACCCGCCCAACGGCTACCAGGCGCAGACGCTGACCCCGCAGCTGTGGGCCGCCGGTATCGACATCGACGCGCCACCCGGGTCCGCGCTGCAGTACAAGTGGGAGATCTGCGAGGCAGACAAGGACGGCAAGCCGACCGCCTGCACCACCTCCGCCTACCAGACCGCGTCCGCGTATCCGGTTCCGGCGGGGCGGTTGAAGTGGGGCAAGACCTATCTGTGGCGCGGTTTCGTCAAGGATGCCACCACCGAGGTCCCGACCGCGCAGGTCGCCCTGGTCGCCGCTGTTCCGCAGCCCGAGATCACCTCGCGGCTCTCCGAGGCGCAGGGCAAGGAGTTCGACCCGAACGTCGGCAACTTCACCACCGCGGCTGTCGACGCGCCGGTCGCCGGTGTGGGCCCCGAGCTCACGCTCGTACGGACGTACAACAGCCTGGACCCGCGGCGTGACCTGGCCTTCGGCGCGGGCTGGTCGACCCGGTACGACATGCGGCTCACCCCCGACGACGACGGCAGCGGCAATGTCGTCATCCGCTACCCGGACGGGCAGGATGTGCGCTTCGGCAATAACGCGGACGGGACCTTCGCGCCGCCGCCGGGCCGGTTCGCCAAGCTGACCCTGGACGCCACGGCGAACACCTACAAGCTGCAGGACAAGTCCGGTACGACGTACGACTTCTCCTCCAGCGGCCTGCTGATCAAGGTCACCGACCAGTACTCCAACGCCGTCAACTACACCTACTCCGGCGGGAAGCTCTCGACGGCGGTCAGCGCCCGCACCTCGCGTTCGCTGACGTTCACCTGGACCGGCGCGCATGTCACCCGGGTGTCCACGAACGCCGTCGACGGTGCGGCGCTGAGCTGGAACTACACCTACACCGGCGATCTGCTGGACCAGGTCTGCGACCCGAACGGCGGCTGTACGAAGTACACGCACGGCGCGGGCAGCCATTACGGCACCACGGTCCTGGATTCGCGCCCGGAGTCGTACTGGCGGCTCGGCGAGGCCGAGGGCGCCGCCGCCAACAGCACGATGGAGGCCAACCTCGGCAAGGACCGCGGCACGTACAGCAATGTGACGCTGGGCGCGGCGGGCGCGATCGCCGGGGACCCCGGCACCGCCGCCACCTTCAACGGCACCACCTCACGCGTCGATCTGCCCGCCGGCACGGTGAAGAAGAGCCGGGACGCGGCGGTCGAGGTGTGGTTCAAGACCATCGCGACCGGTCTGGGCGGGCCGCTGGTCGGTTACCAGAACAAGGCGTGGGGCACCGCCCCGGGCGTGGGCGTGCCGACGCTGTATGTGGGTACGGACGGAAAGCTGCGCGGTCAGTTCTGGACCGGGTCGGTGGCCCCGATCACCGACATCACCAAGAACGTCAATGATGGCAAGTGGCACCACGCGGTGCTGTCAGTGTCCGGCTCGACGCAGAGCCTGTATCTGGACGGCAAGCTGTCGGGGACGCTTGCGGGCAAGCAGCTCGTCCAGGGCGACCTGACGTTCAACCAGATCGGCGCGGCAACCGCCACCACCCCCGCCTCCTGGCCCGGCTGGGGATCCACCGCTGCCAAGTCCTTCGCGGGCACCATCGACGACGTCTCCGTCTACCACCACCCGCTCGGTACGGCAGCCGTCACAGGCCACTACCGCGAGGGCGGCCGGGCCGCCGACGTCCTGACGAAGACGACGCTGCCCACGGGCCGTATCGCCTCCGAGGTGTCGTACGACACCGCCCGCGACCGCGTGGACGAGTACACCGACCGCAACGGCGGCACCTGGAAGATCGGCACCCCCGCGGTCTTCGGCAACGACAAGGACCTGCGGCGCACGGTCGAGGTCCGCGACCCGCTGGACTCCCCGTACTTCTACGAGTACGACGGCACGACCTCGCGGATGCTGCGCTACGGCGAGCCCACCGCGCTCGGCGCCCGTGAGCCCGCCACACCGTCCCCCTCGCCTTCGAGCACCGGAACACCCGGCCCGATCTGCACCTCACCCGACCCGGGCGACCCGGCGTTCTGCACCACCCCGATCGGCGGCGGGGGCAGCGAGCCCGACTTCATCCGCTACCCCCTCGACGGCGTGGCCATCCGTTCCTTCGAGTACAACGACAACGGCTACCAGACCGGGATCATCAGCGAAAACGGCGACAAGGTCACGCTCGGCTACGACGACCGCGGCAATGTCATCACCCGCACCACCTGCCGGGGACTGAACGACTGCCAGACCGCATACACGACGTATCCGGTGCCGGCCAGTGACTTCGACCTGCGGGCCGACCAGCCCTCCGAGACCCGGGACGGCCGCTCGACCGGGGTGACGGACAACCGTTTCCGCACCTCGTACACGTACAACACGAGCGGCGCGCTGGTCACCCAGACCAATCCCGAAGGCGGCGGCGTCTCGCGCAACGCCTACACCACCGGCATCGAGATGGCCGTCGGCGGCGGGAACGTGCCCACCGGGCTGCCGCTGACCACCACCGACCCACGCGGCAAGATCACCCGCTACCAGTACTTCAAGAACGGTGACCTGGCGCAGGTGACCGAGCCGTCCGGGGCGATCTCCAAGTTCACCTACGACACGCTCGGCCGCAAGATCACCGAGACTGCCGTCACCGATGCCCAGCCGGCCGGGGTCACCACGACCTTCACCTACGACAAGCTCTCCCGCCTCGCCTCCTCGACCGACCCGGCGGCGACCAATGTCGTGACCCTGGGCAAGCACCAGCAGAAGACCGTCACGGAGTACGACGCCGACGGCAATGTGGTGCGCACCGAGGTCAGCGATGTGCTCGGCGGAGACCTCTCGCGGGTGATGACTTTCGAACTGGACGACCACGGCCGTCCCGAGAAGGCCATCGACGCCGAGGGCAGCGAGACGACCTACACCTACGACGTCTTCGGCAACAAGACGTCCATGGTGGACGCCAACGGCAACCGCTTCGAGTACCTCTACACCGCGCGCAACATGATGGCCGAGACGCGGCTGCGTGACTGGGAGGACGACGGCGGCGACGACGACTACACGGTGGTGCAGTCGTACGCGTACGACCACGGCGGCAGGCTCGCCCGGCACACCGACTCCATGGGCCGCACCCTGGTCTACGAGTACTTCGGGGACGACCTGCTCAAGACCATCACCCTGAAGGACTTCCGCAACCCGGACGGCACCAAGCGCGACATCCTCGTCGAGTCCAACACCTATGACGGCGCCGGAAACGTCCTGACGGAGACGGCCAACAACGGCAAGCTCGTCACCCAGTACACGTACGACGCGGTGGGCCGAACCAAGTCCACGGTTACCGACCCGACCGGGCTCGCCCGCCGCACCACCTTGACGTACGACCTCGCGGGCAATGTGGAGACCTCCACCTCCAGCGGCATGCCGTCCAATGTGCCGTGGCCGACGAACGTCACGCCGGAGACCGTCCGCTATGTCTACGACGACGCGGGCAACGCCAAGCAGGAGACCATCGAGAACGGCACGGACTCCCGCACCACGGTCTACGACTACGACCAGCGCGGCCTGGTCAAGGCCAAAACGCACCCGGGCGGCAACAAGACGGAGTACGCCTACGACGAACTGGGCCGCTCCTTGTCCCTCTCCGCACCCGTCGTGCAGACCGAGTCCAACGGCTCCGCGCCCGTCTCCTCCCGCCCCACCACCTACACGGTTACGACACCTTCGGCGCCGTGACCGAGTCGGTGGACGCGATGGGCAACACCAACCGCTCCACGTACGACCGTCTCGGGCGGGTGCTCACCAGCACCGCGCCCTCTTACACGCCCCCGGGCTCGACCGAGGCCATCACGCCGACCACCTCCCAGAAGTACGACGCGCTGGGCAATGTGGTCGAGGCGACCGACCCGCTGGGCCGGGCCACCAAGTTCACCTACGACCGCCAGAACCGGATGACCGTCAAGGACGTACCGGTCGGCGAGGGCGACGACCGCGCCCAGTGGAAGTACACCTACACCCGCACCGGCGAGATCCTCTCGGTCACCGACCCGAACGGGGCGCGCGCCGAGAGCACCTACGACGACCTGGACCGGCCGGTCACCTCGACGCAGATCGAGCGCAAGCCGCAGCCCGGGGCCTTCACCACGCGCCACGAGTACGACGACGCGGGCAATGTGGTCAAGCAGACCTCGCCGAGTGCGGCGGTGTCCACGTTCACCTATGACGCGCTGGGCCAGCTGACGCGCCTGGTCGACCCGACGGGTGTCATCACCCAGCACGGCTACGACATGTCTGGCCGTGAGGTGCGCACCACCGACGGTCTGGGACGCACCTCGGCCAAGTGGTACGACCGGCTCGGCCAGCTGTCCCGCGACACGGACATGGACACGAACAACGGCCTGCTGCGGGAGGTGAGCTACGGCTACGACAAGGCCGGCAACCTCACCACATCGACCAACCCGCTCAGCCGCGCCACGACGTACGCGTACGACGCGCTGGGCCGCCTCAGCAGCCAGACTGAGCCGGTTGCGGCCGACAAGTCGATCACCACGTCCTTCGGCTACGACGCCAACGGCAACCGCACCCGCTACACGGACGGCCGCGGCAACAAGACCATCTACACGGTCAACACCTTCGGCCTGCCGGAGTCGGTGATCGAGCCGTCGACCGCTCGCGACCCGGCACCGGAGGCGCGCACCTGGACGACGGCGTACGACAAGCTCGGTCAGGCGGTGAAGCTGACCGCGCCGGGTGGTGTGGTGCGCGAGCGCGCGTACGACAAGGCGGGGCAGCTGGTCCGCGAGACCGGAGCGGGCGCGGAGGTGGCGACCCCGGAGAAGAAGTTCCGCTACGACGCGGCGGGCCGCCTGACCGCGGCGTCCTCGCCCAAGGGCGACAACACCTTCGACTACAACGACCGCGGCGCGCTGCTGAAGGCGAATGGGCCCTTGGGCACGGCGGAGTACGAGTACAACAACGAGGGCCAGCTCACCAGCCGTACCGACGCGTCCGGCACGGCCACCTTCGGCTACGTCAAGCAGCGGCTGAACTGGCAGAAGGACCCGCTCACCGGCTCGCAGCAGTCCTACGGCTACGACGCGGCGGGCGCGGTCAAGAACATCGACTACGGGGCGGGGCAGTCACGCGCCTTCACCTATGACGACCTGGGCCGCCTCGACACCGACACGGTCAAGAACAGCGGCGGCTCGACGGTGGCCGCCGTCGACTACGGCTACGACGCGGATGACCATCTCACCTCGAAGAAGACCGTCGGCACGGCCAAGGCGGGCGAGAACACCTATGGCTACGACGACGCCGGGCGGCTGACCTCGTGGACGGGTGAGGGCACGACGACGGCGTACGGCTGGGACGACAGCGGCAACCGCGTCCAGAACGGCGAGAAGACCGCCACGTTCGACGAGCGCAACCGGCTGCTGTCCGACGGGGACTACACGTACGACCACACCGAGCGCGGCACGCTGGCCACGCGTACCAGCTCCGGTCTCACGGAGGACTTCACCTTCGACGCCTTCGACCGGATGACGAAGGCAGGCGAGTCGGGCACGTCGTACACCTACGACTCGATGGACCGGGTCGCGGCGCGCAACGGCACGGACTTCTCCTACGCGGGCTTCTCACCGGACCCGGTCAAGGACCAGACCGCGACGTACGGGCGGGGCGCGGCGGACGAACTCCTCGCGGTGGCCGAGGGCGGCGGCGTGGCCCAGCTGACGCTCTCCGACAAGCACGGCGACGTGGTCGCCAACATGTCGGCCACGGACGGCGCGACAGGCTCCCTGACCCAGTCGGCGGCCTTCAACCCGTTCGGCGAGCAGCTCTCGACGACGGACTCCGCGAACATGGCGGGCAACGCGGGCTACCAGGGCGACTACACCGACCCGGACACCGACCAGGTGAACATGGGGGCGCGCTGGTATGACCCGGGCACGGGCGCGTTCGACTCGCGCGACTCCTACACCTACGCGTCGGGCGCCTCGATCCTGGCGAACCGGTACACCTACGGCGCCGGCGCCCCGATGGACTACACCGACCCGGACGGCCACTGGCCCAGCTGCGACTGGTGCAAGAAGAAGTACAACCAGGCCAAAAAGAAGGTCAAGCAAGCCGGGAGCTACGTCTACAAGGGCGCCAAGGCAGTGGTCAACGCCGTGGTGTACACGGTGCGCCACCCGATCTCCGCCCTGAAGAAGGCGGCCGGCTTTCTGGGCTCGGTCGCGAAATGGGCGTACCAAAAGTCGGGCCTGAAAACGGTCGTCAACTCGGTGGTGAACGCGGTCAAGTATGTGAGCCAGAAATCGGGGTTCACGCAATGGGCCAGGGAGAAAGCGGCAGAGGCACGCCGCCAGTACATCGCGGTGAAGACGGAGATCACCCGTAAGGCCAAGGCGGCGGTGGCCTACGCGGCGAAGCACAACCCGATCCCGGAGATCATCGCGGCGGCGAAGCCGCTGATGGCGGTGGCGAAGGCGATCGTGACGGCCGACCCGAACCTCCCGGCGATCCTCGTCGGCGCGGCGCGGGATGTGATCGCGGACGTCGCGAAGGCGACGGACGCGATCCGCGAGGCGGTCGTCGCGCAGGTCGGCGCGGTGGTCGAGACGGTCCGCGACGCGGCGGACTGGGGCGCGGTCTGGGACGGCGTCAAGACGGTCGGCAATGTGGTGGGTGAGCTCACCGGCTTCAACGACATCAGGGACTGCGTCACCAAGGGCGACATGGAGGCCTGCGCCTGGGCGGTCGCGACGGTGGCGGGCGCGGCGCTGGGCGGAGTCGGGGCGGGGGCGGTCCGGGCGGCGAAGGCCGGTCGGATGGCGTCGAAGGCGGCGAAGTACGCGGACGGCATCGCGAAGAAGGCCGAGAAGATCGACGAGGGCGTCGAGAACGTCGAGTCGGCCGTCTCGTGCACGACGGCTGCGGCTGAGCTCGCCGGGAACAGCTTCGTACTCGGCACCGAGGTCCTGATGGCCGACGGCAGTCGCAAGCCGATCGAGAAGGTCGAGACGGGCGAGGAAGTCCTGGCGACCGACCCGACGACCGGCAAGACCTCGAAGGAGGAGGTCACCGACACGATCGTCGGCAAGGGCAAGAAGCACCTGGTCGAGCTGACGGTCGACACGGACGGCACGAAGGGCGACGCGACCGACACGATCACGGCCACGGTGGGCCACCCCTTCTGGGTCCCGTCGCTCGACAAGTGGCTGAAGGCCGGCGAACTGAAGCCGGGCCAGTGGCTCCAGACGGGCAGCGGCAGCTGGGTCCAGGTGGAGGGGGTCAGGGCGTGGACGCAGCAGGCGGCGGTCTACAACCTGACGGTCGACACGGCGCACACGTACTTCGTGGCGGCGGGCGTGATGACCGCCCTTGTCCACAACTGCGGTCCTGTCAAGCTGTACCGTTCGCCCCAGAAGGGCAACAGAGCATCGGAATCCAGAGGGCTTGACCCTGCGAACCACGCCGAGCGGGATCCCCAGGGCAAGAGCTACGCGTATCTCGGCGACTCGGAGTCCGTGGTCCGCAAGTACGCGGGCCAGGGAGTGTACGAGGACGGCTATCACGTCTTCACGATGAAGCCCGGCTTCACCGACGAGTTCCACCCGAGTGCGTACCGCCGATTCCACGACAACAATGGCGGCAAGCAGTGGGTCATCGACGTGGACGACATCGAGGACTTCAATTCATTCATCGACCACGACAAGACGGAGTGGGTCCCATGGAGGAAGGGTCGTGAGTTCACAGGATGACGACGATCCCTGGCGGCGCAGCGGGCTCGAACAGTTTCAGGTGGTCCGCTGCGTTGTCACCGGGCACAGAGGCCGCTTCGGGGTGGAGGTGGCAGTGACCGCCGCGGAACGGACCATCCCCGGGTTCATCGACTTCGTTCTGCTGACGGACGACGACCGGCATCCGGGTCCTGCGGACTTTCCGCCGGTCGGTACGTCTCTCGACGCCGTGACGATTGACTTCATGCCGAACGGTGAGCTGCGGCTGTCGGCCCAGCCCTCCGCTGTGGAGGATCGGGGACAGAACGGGTAGGCCCGCTGCCCGGAACGAATCAGTGGCCGCGAAGTAGTGGCCTTGATCACGCCGACTGCCTACCATCAAGGTCTTGTGCCCCGAAGCACAATCACGCCGGGAGGCTCCCTTGCACCGCCGCCGTCGCACCGCGCTCGCCCTCTCCGCCGCGCTCCTCCTCGGCGCGCCCCTCCTCTCTGCCTGCGGCAGCGACGCCCACCCCGGCGCCGCCGCCGTCGTCGGTGGGGAGCGGATCGAGGTGTCCACCGTTCAGGCGATGGTGAAGGACGTCCGCGCCGTCCAGTCCGCCGAGCTCATCAAGGACAGCGGGCAGCTCAGCCGCGCCAAGCTCTACGACCTCATCGTCGACCGTGTCGTCCAGCGCGCCGCCGACGACGCCGGTGTCACGGTCAGCCGCAAGGAGCTCCAGGACGCCCGTGGCCTGGCCGAGCAGTCGCAGGGCAAGGAGCAGCTCGCCGCCATGTATATCCAGCAGGGGGTCGCTCCGGGCCGGATCGACGATTTCGTACGCCGGGAGCTCCTGGTCAACAAGGTCGCCGCCGCCCTCGGCGCGACCGACGCTCCCGATGGCCAGCAGAAGGTGAACAGTGCCTTCATCGCCGCCGCAGAGGCGCTCCACATCGACGTCAATCCGCGCTTCGGCGACTGGGACCCCAAGAAGCTCGGTCCCGTCGACTACCGGGCCCCGTGGATCACGCAGGTGACGAAGACCCCGGAGCCCGTCGGGGCGGGCGCGTAACGCGAGGTAAGTTCGACGGGTGACCCCAGACGCACCACGCGAAGCCCCCGAAGCCGACGCCGAGGCCGAAGCTGACGCCGGGCGAATCGTTCTGCTGACCGCCAGCCACCGCGTCGCGCCCGGGCTGCTGTCCTGGCCCGCGTGGCAGACGCTGCACGCCGCCGACCGCGTGCTGTGCGGCGTGGGGGATCACCCGCAGCTGCCGTATCTGCGTGACGCCGGCGTCACCGTCGAGCTCGCCGCGCCCACCGCGCAGGAGCTCCTCGACGCCTGCGCCGACGGCCGTACCGTCGTGATCGTCTCCTCCGGGGAGGGCGAGACGGACCTGACCGACGGGCTCGCGCGGCTCGCCGGGTCCGGGCGGGTGCGGATGCCCGATCTGGAGCTGCTCCCCGGGTCGTACGACCTGCCGGGCGCGCGTCTGCTCGACCTCGTACAGGTCATGGACCGCATCCGGCGCGAGTGCCCGTGGTCCTCGCGGCAGACGCACAAGGGCCTCGCCAAGTACGGCATCGAGGAGGCGTACGAGCTGGTCGAGGCCATCGAGGACGGTGACCGCGACGAGCTGCGCGAAGAGCTCGGGGACGTACTCCTCCAGGTGATCTTCCACGCGCGGATCGCGCAGGAGGACGAGGAAGAGCCCTTCTCCGTGGACGACGTCGCCGCGACGATTGTCGAGAAGCTGATCCGCCGCCACCCGCACGTCTTCGGCGACGAGAGCGCCGAGACGCCGGAGGATGTGAAGGAGCACTGGCTCCGGGAGAAGGCGATCGAGAAGCAGCGCGACTCGGTGACGGACGGCGTGCCGCTGGGCCAGCCGGGTCTCGCGCTCGCCGCGAAGCTCGCGGGCCGGGTCCGTACCGCGGGCATGGACGTGGAGCTGCCGACGGGCGAGGGCATCGGATACGAGCTGCTCGCCCTCGCGGTCGCCGCGGAGGCATCGGGCACCGACCCCGAGGCCGCGCTGCGGGCCGCCGGACGCGCCTACCGGGACGCCATCCGCGCCGCCGAAAAGGCCGAGGGCCAGGCGTGAGCGCTCGGCCGGAGCTGTTCACCTGGGAGTTCGCCACCGACCCCTATCCCGCGTACGCCTGGCTGCGCGAGCACGAACCCGTACACCGCACGCCGCTGCCCAGCGGCGTCGAGGCGTGGCTGGTGACCCGGTACGCCGACGCCAAGCAGGCCCTCGCCGACCCGCGGCTGTCGAAGAATCCGGCGCACCACGCCGGGTCCACGCACGCCAAGGGGAAGACCGGGATCCCGGGGGAACGCAAGGCTGAGCTGATGACTCATCTGCTCAATATCGATCCGCCCGACCACACCCGGCTGCGGCGGCTGGTGTCGAAGGCGTTCACTCCGCGCCGGGTCGCCGAATTCGCCCCGCGCGTACAGGAGCTGACAGACAGTCTTATCGACGGCTTCGCGGACAAAGGGGAGGCGGACCTCATCCATGAGTTCGCTTTCCCGCTCCCCATTTATGCCATCTGTGAGCTGCTCGGCGTCCCGCGCGAGGACCAGGACGACTTCCGCGACTGGGCGGGCATGATGATCCGGCATGGCGGCGGTCCGCGCGGCGGCGTCGGCCGTTCCGTGAAGAAGATGCGGGGGTACCTTGCCGAGCTGATCCACCGCAAGCGCGAGGACCCGGGCGACGACCTGATCTCGGAGCTGATCAGGACCAGCGACCACGGCGAGCACCTCACCGAGAACGAGGCCGCCGCGATGGCCTTCATCCTTCTCTTCGCCGGCTTTGAAACGACCGTCAACTTGATCGGCAATGGGGTGTATGCCCTGCTTCGTCATCCGGAGCAGCGGGAGCGGCTCCAGCGCTCCCTCGCCGCAGGCGAAAGGGGACTGCTCGCCACCGGCGTGGAGGAACTGCTGCGCTACGACGGGCCCGTGGAGCTCGCGACCTGGCGGTACGCCACCGAGCCCGTCCGCCTCGGCGGGCAGGACATCGCGACGGGCGATCCCGTACTCGTCGTACTCGCCGCCGCCGACCGCGACCCTGACCGGTTCACCGACCCGGACACTCTCGACCTCTCCCGGCGCGACAACCAGCACCTCGGGTACGGGCACGGCATCCACTACTGCCTCGGCGCGCCGCTCGCCCGGTTGGAGGGGCAGACGGCGCTCGCCACACTGCTCCGCAGGATGCCCGACTTGCGACTTGCGGGTGATCCGGACGATTTGCGGTGGCGTGGGGGACTTATCATGCGTGGTTTGCGCACTCTGCCCGTTGAGTTCACCGCCCCATAGAGCTGACGATCAGTCAATGTTGTGACTTTCACGTGATCTCCCCTGCATCGACTTGTGACCCACGTTCGATTACGGATACGTTCACCGGCGTCTCAGCAGTCACGCGAAAGGCAACCGCATGCGCTCCCCGAACGGCCGTCACCGGCGACCCCGTCAGGCTCCGGCAATCGTCGTCGCGGCGGGGGTGACGGGATCGGCCATCGCCATCCCGCTCCTCGGCGCCGGATCGGCGTCCGCCGCCGAATCCGCCACCTGGGACCGCGTCGCGGCGTGCGAGACCGGCGGCATGTGGAGTGCCGACCTCGGCAACGGCAACTACGGCGGGCTGCAGATGACGCTGCAGACCTGGCAGCAGTACGGCGGTACGGAGTACGCGCGCAGCGCCGACCTCGCGAGCCGCTCCGAGCAGATCGCGATAGCCGAGAAGGTCCTCGCCGCGAAGGGGCCCTCGGCGTGGGCGGACTGCGCCGCCATCGCGGGGCTGACGACCGGCGGCACGGCGGCGGGCGTCGACCCCGGTGCCGCGCCCGCGCCCGCCCCCTTGTCGTCGCTGCTGCCGACCGCTCCCGAGGAAGCGGCCACGCCCGCGGACCCGGCCGAGCCGGTGGCACCTGTGGAGCCGACCGGGAAGACGACTCCGGACGCGCCCGCGGCCACGACGCAGGAGTCCGGTACCCCGACAGGCGACGCCGAGACCGGCAAGCACCGCGGAACCCCGGAGCAGACGACCGAGCCGGGCAATACAGACGGAGACCGCGAAGTGGGCCGTCACTCCTCGCGAGGTGACGCCGCGGCACGCGAGGGCGTCGCCGACGCGACCAAGCCCGCGGAGACCCGCTCCGCCGACGTCTCGCCCGGCGTGTACACCGTCCGCCCCGGCGACAGTCTGTGGGCCATCGCCGACGCCCAGGAGCTCCCCGGCGGCTGGACCGCGGTCTTCGAGGCGAACCGCGAGACTCTCGGTGACGATCCCGACCTCATCCGCCCTGGCCAGAGCCTGGATCTAGACCTGAAGTAGCGGCGATTCGGGGGCCTTTGTCCAAGTCTGCGCAAGTGAGACAAGGGTCTCTTTACCTCAATCGGCACATCTCGCAGCCCAAATCCGGCCGTTCCGCGCTCCACCTGCGGAAAGAGGAACCACCGGAGTGTCAAGTTGGGCGTTTTCTCCCCGATGTTCAGCTTTGAACATCGGGGAGAGGTGTGATTACCGTCTGAACCGCTCACCACCGTGGGCACCACTGGCCGTCACGCCGAATCCTGCCGGCGGTCGGGGGGAGTAGTCGTCGCGTAGAGCGCCGAAGGCAGGAGCGGGGGAACCAAGGTAAGCGCCGGGCCCGGCCGTTGAGAGCAGTACGCAACGGACGTGGAACGGCTAGGGGTGAAATCGCGCGCCAGTCGCGTGGACGGGCACTCACTTGGCCCGAACCCGACAGCTCACCTCGTAGGCGTCGGTGAGGAGAATCTCCATGCTGTTTTCCAGCAAGGGCAAGCACCGCCGCCCGAGCAAAGCCACCCGTATCGTCACATTCGCCGGGATCACCGGTGTCGCCGTCGCCGCCCCGCTGCTGGGCGCCACCTCAGCATCCGCCGCGACAGGTGCCGAGTGGGACAAGGTCGCCCAGTGCGAGTCCGGCGGCAACTGGTCGATCAACACGGGCAACGGCTACTACGGCGGCCTTCAGTTCTCGTCGTCCACCTGGGCCGGGTACGGCGGCACCCAGTACGCCTCCACCGCCGACAAGGCGTCGAAGTCCCAGCAGATAGCCATCGCCGAGAAGGTCCTGGCCGGCCAGGGCAAGGGTGCCTGGCCGAACTGCGGCGTGGGCCTGTCCAACGCCTCGTACAACGGCGGCTCCGCCGACTCGGGCACCACGCAGCAGGCGCAGCCCAAGCAGCAGGCACAGCCCAAGCAGCAGGCACAGCCCAAGCAGCAGACGCAGCCCAAGCAGCAGCGCGCCGAGGCGCCCACCACGCGCTCCGAGCGCGCCGAGGCCCCGGCCGCGCCGAAGTCCTTCGAGAAGGGCGACGGCGAGTACAAGGTCAAGTCGGGCGACACCCTCTCCAAGATCGCTGAGGCCGAGAAGGTCAAGGGCGGCTGGGCGAAGCTGTTCGACCTCAACAAGGACATCGTCAGCGACGCCGACGTGATCTTCCCGGGCCAGCAGCTCCACCTCGGCTGAGCCTTCCCGGGCACCGAACCACCCCGGTCCGGCGCGACTTTCCCCGTGCGCGCCGGGCCGGGGTTCTCTGTGCAGGCGGCAGTCAGACGCATTTTTGTCCCAGCGGGCGGGCGTCGTCGGGCCGGAGCCCCCCAGCCGGTTAGGCTCGTGCCGCAAGGCAGAAGCGCAGATACAGATACTGCGCTTTAAGCGTCACATCACCAGAAGGAGATGCTCGTGCCGTCCATCGACGTCGTCGTAGCCCGGGAAATCCTGGACTCCCGAGGCAACCCCACGGTCGAGGTCGAGGTTGGCCTCGACGACGGCAGCACGGGTCGTGCTGCTGTCCCGTCCGGCGCCTCCACCGGTGCGTTCGAAGCCCTTGAGCTCCGCGACGGTGACCCCAACCGCTACCAGGGCAAGGGTGTCGAGAAGGCCGTCCTCGCCGTCATCGAGCAGATCGGCCCGGAGCTCGTCGGCTACGACGCCACCGAGCAGCGCCTGATCGACCAGGCGATGTTCGACCTCGACGCCACCCCGGACAAGTCCTCGCTCGGCGCCAACGCGATCCTCGGTGTCTCCCTCGCCGTGGCGCACGCCGCCTCCGAGGCCTCGGACCTGCCGCTCTTCCGCTACTTGGGCGGACCGAACGCGCACCTGCTGCCCGTTCCGATGATGAACATCCTGAACGGCGGCTCGCACGCCGACTCCAACGTGGACATTCAGGAGTTCATGATCGCGCCGATCGGTGCGGAGTCCTTCTCCGAGGCCCTGCGCTGGGGTGCCGAGGTCTACCACACCCTCAAGTCCGTCCTGAAGGCCAAGGGCCTGTCCACCGGCCTCGGCGACGAGGGCGGCTTCGCGCCGAACCTCGACTCGAACCGCGCGGCTCTCGACCTCATCCTTGAGGCCATCAAGCAGGCCGGTTACACCCCGGGCAAGGACATCGCGCTCGCGCTCGACGTCGCCGCCTCGGAGTTCTACAAGGACGGCTCGTACGAGTTCGAGGGCAAGTCCCGCTCGGCCGCCGAGATGACCGAGTACTACGAGGAGCTCGTCGCCTCGTACCCGCTCTGCTCCATCGAGGACCCGCTGTTCGAGGACGACTGGGCCGGCTGGAAGGTCCTCACCGACAAGCTGGGCGCCAAGGTCCAGATCGTCGGCGACGACCTCTTCGTCACCAACCCGGAGCGCCTGGCCCGCGGCATTGAGGAGGGGTCCGCGAACGCGCTCCTCGTCAAGGTCAACCAGATCGGTTCGCTGACCGAGACCCTGGACGCCGTGGAGCTCGCCCAGCGCAACGGCTTCAAGTGCATGATGTCCCACCGCTCCGGCGAGACCGAGGACGTCACCATCGCCGACCTGGCCGTCGCCACCAACTGCGGCCAGATCAAGACCGGCGCCCCGGCCCGCTCCGAGCGCGTCGCCAAGTACAACCAGCTGCTGCGCATCGAGGAGATCCTCGACGACGCGGCGGTGTACGCGGGCCGTTCGGCCTTCCCGCGGTTTCGCTCTGCGAACTAAGTCAGCACAGCGCTCTGCGAACTAAGTCAGCACAGCGCTCTGCGAACTAAGTCAGCACAGCGCTCTGCGAACTAATCAGCACAGTCGGTCTGCCGGCTAGTCCAAGCAGCACGGCACGGGGCCGGTGCCCTGTCGCTCGTACGTCCCCGGTCGTGGTCCCGTACCGTGTCCGGGGACGTACGCGCGTAAAGGGGAGGCGAAACCATGGCACGCAAAGGGGACCAGGACCGGTTCTCCACCGCGACCAGGCTGCGGCTGCTCGGCGAGCAGACCGCCGCGCGCGTCTACCGTTCCCAGAGCCGCCGCCAGGCCCGCCGCTCCCGGCTCACCGGACGGGCCGCCTTCCTGGCCCTGGTCGTCTGCTCGCTGGTGGTCGCGCTCGCGTACCCGATGCGTCAGTACGTCTCCCAGCGCGCCGATGTCGCCGACCAGCGGCGCCGGATGGACGAGGCCCGGCAGCAGGTCGAGCAGCTGCGGGACGAGAAGGCGCGCCTCCAGGACGACATGTACATCCGGCGGCTGGCCCGCGAGCATCTGCATCTGGTGCTCCCCGGCGAGACCGGGTACACGGTGATCGACCCCGTGGGGGCCGAACAGCGCCGTACCGAGGACGGGGCTTCCGACCGCCCCTGGTACTCGAACGTCTGGGACGGCGTCGACAAGGCCGACCGCATCAAGTAGCACCAGCCCCTACAAGCAGGCACGTACAAGCAGGCACGTACAAGCAAGGCAGGCATGGAAACCCCTCCTCCCACCACCGCCCCGACCGAGCCCACCAACGCGGACATCGCCGCGTTCAAGGAGCAGCTCGGCCGCCCGCCGCGCGGTCTGCGCGCGATCGCGCACCGCTGTCCGTGCGGGCAGCCGGATGTCGTGGAGACCGCGCCGCGGCTCCCCGACGGGACGCCCTTCCCGACGCTGTACTACCTGACCTGCCCGCGAGCCGCGTCGGCGATCGGCACGCTGGAGGCCAACGGCGTCATGCGGGAGATGAGCGCCCGGCTGGCGACCGACCCGGCCCTGGCCGCCGCGTACCGCGCGGCCCACGAGGACTACATCGCGCGCCGCGACGCCATCGAGGTGCTCCAGGGCTTCCCCAGCGCGGGCGGCATGCCCGACCGGGTGAAGTGCCTGCATGTGCTGGTGGGCCACTCGCTGGCGGCAGGCCCCGGGGTCAACCCGCTGGGCGACGAGGCGATCGCGATGCTCCCCGAGTGGTGGCGCAAGGGCCCCTGCGTAACCGCGGAATCCGCGGAATCCGCGGAGCCCGAAAAGACCGCAGAGCCCGAACAGACTGTGGAAGAGGACAAGAAGTGACCCGAGTCGCCGCCGTCGACTGCGGTACGAACTCCATCCGGCTGCTGATCGCGGACGCCGACCCGCAGTCGGGCGAGCTGGTCGAACTCGACCGGCGGATGATCATCGTCCGGCTCGGCCAGGACGTGGACCGGACGGGACGGCTCGCGCCCGAGGCGCTGGAGCGCACCTTCGAGGCCTGCCGCGAGTACGCCGCCGCCATCAAGGAGCACGGCGCGACGAAGGTCCGCTTCGTGGCCACCTCCGCATCGCGCGACGCCGAGAACCGCGACGAGTTCGTACGCGGCGTCGTGGACATCCTGGGCGTGGAGCCCGAGGTGATCACCGGCGACCAGGAGGCGGAGTTCGCCTTCACCGGTGCCACCAAGGAGCTCGCCGACCGTACCGACCTGGAGAAGCCGTATCTGGTCGTGGACATCGGCGGCGGCTCGACGGAGTTCGTCGTCGGCGAGGACCATGTCCGCGCCGCGCGCTCCGTGGACATCGGTTGCGTACGGATGACGGAGCGGCACTCCCCGAGCAGCCCGGCGACGCTGGGGCAGATCACCGCGATCCACGCCGACATCGACGCGGCCCTCGACCTGGTCGAGGAGACGGTGCCGATCAGTCAGGCGCACACGCTCGTCGGGCTCGCGGGCTCGGTGACCACGGTGGCCGGGATCGCGCTGGGCCTTCAGGCGTACGACTCGGCGGCGATCCACCATGCGCGGATCTCCTACGAGCAGGTTCAGCAGGTCACCGGCGAGCTGCTGCGCGCCACGCACGACGAGCGTGCGGCGATCGGGGTGATGCACCCGGGCCGGGTCGACGTCATCGCCGCCGGAGCGCTCGTACTGCTGCGGATCATGAAGCGGATCGGGGCGAGTGAAGTGGTCGTCAGCGAGCACGACATCCTCGACGGGATCGCCTTCGAACTGGCGGCACAACAAAGTTCGTGAACTTCTTCACAAGGAAAAGCCCCTGATGGGCGCAGCGAGGGGCGCAAAGATCCCGGTTGCCCGTCGAGCGGGCCGAACGTCACGCGTTCTGGCTGGTTCCATTGGGTTACGAGGGGATTACGAGAGGGCGCTCCGGGGCGGGTGTTTGGCCCGGGGTCAGTGCCAGACGGCCAGCTCAGCAGGGGTAAACAACGTATACCGCCGCACTCTGGTTCCCCCTGCGCCGAGTGTCCTTGATCATGAGGGCCGGGCAGTGTAGCACGGGAGCGTAAGGTGCTTGTGAAGGGGCTCACGAGCACCCCCTCCAAGTGGGGTGGATACTCGATGGCATGAGCACCACGGAGCGTCCCAGGATCCTCGTAGTAGGCGGTGGGTACGTAGGCCTGTACGCAGCTCGACGCATTCTCAAGAAGATGCGTTACGCGGAAGCGACCGTCACGGTCGTCGACCCGCGCTCGTACATGACGTACCAGCCCTTCCTCCCCGAAGCCGCCGCCGGCAGCATCTCGCCGAGGCACGTCGTCGTACCGCTGCGACGCGTCCTGCCCAAGGCCGAGGTGCTCACCGGTCGCGTCACCACCATCGATCAGGACCGCAAGGTCGCCACGATCGCGCCGCTGGTCGGCGAGTCCTACGAACTGCCCTTCGACTACCTGGTGGTCGCGCTCGGCGCGGTCTCCCGGACCTTCCCGATCCCCGGCCTCGCCGAGCAGGGCATCGGCATGAAGGGGATCGAGGAGGCCATCGGCCTGCGCAACCACGTCCTTGAGCAGCTGGACAAGGCCGACTCGACCACCGATGAGAATGTCCGCCGCAAGGCGTTGACCTTCGTCTTCGTGGGTGGCGGCTTCGCCGGTGCGGAGACCGTCGGCGAGGTGGAGGACCTGGCGCGCGACGCCGCGAAGTACTACTCCAGCGTCAGCCGCGACGACATGCGCTTCATCCTCGTCGACGTCGCGGACAAGATCCTTCCCGAGGTGGGCCCGAAGCTGGGCCAGTACGGCAAGGAGCACCTGGAGGGCCGTGGCATCGAGATCTATCTCAAGACCGGCATGGACTCCTGCGTGGACGGCCATGTGGTCCTGAACAACGGCCTCGAAGTCGACTCCAACACTCTCGTATGGACGGCGGGCGTCAAGCCGAACCCGGCGCTGGCCCGCTACGGCCTGCCGCTCGGCCCGCGCGGCCACGTCGACACCTCCGAGAAGCTCCAGGTCCAGGGCACCGACTACATCTGGGCCGCGGGCGACAACGCCCAGGTCCCGGACATGGCGGCCCGCAAGGCCGGTGTCGAGAACGCCTGGTGCCCGCCGAACGCGCAGCACGCCCTCCGGCAGGCGCGGGTCCTCGGTGACAACGTCATCTCCGGTATGCGGGGCTTCCCGCAGAAGGAGTACAGCCACGCCAACAAGGGCGCGGTCGCGGGTCTCGGCCTGCACAAGGGCGTCGCGATGATCGTCGTGGGCAAGGTGAAGATCAAGCTCAAGGGCCGTCTCGCCTGGTACATGCACCGCGGCTACCACGGCATGGCGATGCCCACCTGGAACCGCAAGATCCGCGTCATCGCGGACTGGACGCTGGCGATGTTCCTCAAGCGCGAGGTGGTCTCGCTCGGCGCCATGGAGACGCCGCGCGAGGAGTTCTACGAGGCGGCCAAGCCCGCCCCGAAGGCTCCGGCCGCCGCCCGGCAGGAGCCGCAGAAGGCGAAGGCCTCTTAAGCGCGTACCCCCGAAGGGGCCGCCCGCCATCCGTGGTGCGGGCGGCCCCTTCGGCGTACCCGGGGGTAGTACTCCGGAGCCGTGTCACAGGGGTACGTGTTAGGTGCAGGTATTTTACTCCGCCGTTGCGTAATGCGGGGAATCACACTCTGTGGGGCATTGTTCACTGGAGTGCACCGCGCAGTCGCCCGTCGCGGCGTGGTGCGCAGCATTTCTGGGATCCACTGTCACGGAGGTGTGCGCCATGGCCGACGCCGCGCTGCGGCTGACCACTCTTGCCGAGGAGTTGCTCGGCACCCCGCTCCCGGTCCGTATCAGGGCCTGGGACGGCAGCGAATCCGGGCCTCCGCCCGTGTCCGGCGGAGGGCCCGACGGCGTCCCCGTTCTGGTCCTACGGCACCGGCGCGCGCTGCGCCGGCTGCTCTGGCGGCCGGGGGAGCTCGGGCTGGCCCGCGCCTGGGTCGCCGGGGAGATCGATGTCGAGGGCGACCTGTACACGGCCCTCGATCTGCTCACCGGTGTCGCCTGGGGGCGCCCCAAGGAGCCCAAGGAGCCCAGGAAGGCCGTCCACCCCGTATTCGACGCGCGGCTGCGTGACGGCGCCCGCCAGCTGCTGAAGATCGGCGGGCTGCTGCCGCCGCCACCGCCGCCCCCCGAGGAAGTCCGGCGGCGCAGCGGACGGCTGCACACCAAATACCGCGACAAGCAGGCCATCAGTCACCACTACGACGTCGGCAACGACTTCTACGCGCTCGTCCTCGGGCCTTCGATGGTCTACTCGTGCGCGTACTGGGACGACGGGCTGACCCTGGAGGAGGCCCAGCGCGACAAGCTCGACCTCATCTGCCGCAAGCTCTCCCTCAAGGAGGGCGACCGGCTCCTCGACGTCGGCTGCGGCTGGGGCTCGATGGCCATCCACGCCGCCCGCGAGTACGGCGTCCAGGTCACCGGCGTCACCCTCTCCCGCGAGCAGGCCGCCTTCGCCCGCAAGCGCATCGCCGAAGAGGGCCTCACCGACCGGATCGAGATCCGCGTCCAGGACTACCGGGACGTCAGGGACGGCCCGTACGACGCGATTTCGTCCATCGGCATGGCCGAGCATGTCGGCGCGGTCCGCTACCACGAGTACGCCGAGCAGCTCTTCGCCCTGCTCAAACCCGGCGGCAGACTCCTCAACCACCAGATCGCCCGCCGCCCCGAGCGGGACGAGTCCTCCTACCGCATCGATGAGTTCATCGACCGGTACGTCTTCCCCGACGGGGAGCTCGCGCACCTCGGGCGTACGGTCGGCACCCTCGAAGAAGCCGGGTTCGAGGTGCGCGACGTCGAGTCCATCCGGGAGCACTACGCCCTGACGCTGCGTCGTTGGGTCGCCAACCTGGAGGCGGACTGGCACCGGGCGACACGGCTCACCACGCCCGGCCGGGCGCGCGTCTGGCGGCTCTACATGGCGGCGTCCGCGGTCGCCTTCGAGCGCAACCGGATCGGCGTCAATCAGATCCTGGCGGTGAAGACCGTGGACAGCGGCGCGGTCGGGCTGCCGCTGCGCACCCGCGTGTGGAACGGACCGGGAACCGCAAGGGCCGACAGCCCGTAGGTCCGAAAGCCCGTAGGTCCGAAAGAGGGAGGCGGGACGTGAGGCCGGAAGGCCCGCGCCCCGCCTCCCTCATGTGTGCGCTCCGAGGCTCTATGAATCATGTGTTTGATCAACATGAAGGCATGCAGGTATGCAGGCATGAAGGGAAGACCTCGTGCGCCGCCCGTCCACCCGGCTGCTGAGTCTGGCCGCCGCGCTCACCTCCCTCACCTCCCTCGTCTCCCTGTCCACCGTACCGGCGGGGAACGCGGCCACCGGATCGGTCGTCACCACGACCGTCACCTTCAACAACCCGGCCGCCACCACCGCCGAACAGGACGCGATCCGCGACCACATCCGCGGCCTGATCGGCGGCGCCGAGCGAGGCTCCTCGATCGCGGTGTCGATGTACACCTTCAGCGACGCCACGGTCAGCAGGGCGCTGGTCGCCGCCAAGCAGCGCGGAGTCTCGGTCCGGGTGATCCTCGACCACTCCACCCTCAGGACGAACGGCAACGAGTACGCCACGCTCTCCTCCGGACTCGGCACCGACCGCGCCAAGACCTCGTGGGTCTACGCCTGCCCCGACGGGCGCGGCTGCGTCGGCACCCGCACGCTGCCCGGCGACGACGGAGCGATCAACCACAACAAGCTTTTTCTGTTCTCCCGGACGCGGGGCGCGGACAATGTCGTCGTCCAGACCTCGGCCAATATGACCGGCTATCAGCGCACCGAGCTCTTCAACAACGCGGTGACGATCGCGGACGCCGGTCTGTACGGCATCTACCAGGCGTACTTCGCCGACCTGCTCAAGCACGGCACATCGGCCGGTCTGAGCCACTACTACCGGACCCCGTCGAGCGGCCGCTACCAGGCGTACTTCTTCCCGCGCAGGGAATCCCGGGGCACGACGTTCAACAACGACGCCGCCACCGACACCGTCAAACTGATCCTGGACAAGGTCGGCTGCGCTCCTCGCGGCGAAGCCACCGAGGTCCGGATGGCGGCCAGCCTCTTCTACCGCAAGGAGGTCGCCGACAAGCTCGTCTCGCTGGCGAGCGCGGGCTGCTCGGTACTCCTCGCCCACGACGCGAACCCCGGCACGGTCGACGTGGGACCCACGATGGGCACGGTCGTGGAGGGCATCGTCGCCGGCAAACTGACCAAGCGGGTGGGCTGCTGGGAGAACTCGCCGTCCGGGGTCAAGATCGGGCTGCACTCCAAGTATCTGACGGTCAGCGGCACCTACGGCGGGGTGCGCGGCCGGAAGCTGGTCTGGACGGGCAGCCACAACTTCTCGTACCCGGCGCTCCGCTCCAACGACGAGACGCTGCTCAAGATCGACGATCCGATGGTCTTCGACCGGTTCAAGGCCAATCACGAGGAGTTGATGAGCTACTGCGCAGGAACGTGAAGGCCGGGCCCCCGACGGGACCCGGCCTTCGAAACGCAGTACTCAGCTACTCGGCTACTCCGCTCATCCTCTACTCGGTCTTGATCGCCGTCAGCATGTTCAGCCGCGCGGCGCTGCGCGCCGGCCACATCGCGGCCAGCACCCCGACCACCCCGGCCAGCAGCAGGAAGATCCCGATCCGGTCCCACGGCATGACCAGCGCGTACCCGGGGATCTCCGCCTTGATCGTCTCGCCGAGCGCCCAGGCCAGGAAGGTGCCGAGCCCGATGCCGACCACCGCGCCGAAGAGCGAGATCACCACGGCCTCCAGGCGGATCATGCGCTTGACCTTGCCGCGGTCCAGGCCGATCGCCCGCAGCATCCCGATCTCCTGCTGACGCTCGAAGACGGACATCGCGAGGGTGTTGACGACGCCGAGCACCGCGATGATCAGGGCCATGGCCAGCAGTCCGTACAGCAGGTTCAGGATGGTGTTGATCATGCCGCCGAACATGTTCCGGATGTCCTGCTGGTCCATGACGCTGATCGCCGGGCTGTTGCCCAGCGAGTCCACCAGCGCCTTCTCGTTGGCCTGGGTGGCGCCGCCGTTCATCTTCACCCAGATCTCGGGGATGTGCGGCTTCGCCTCGTACGGAGCGTAGAGCTTCGTCGAGAGCAGCACCGGCGAGAGGAACTCCATGTCCTTGTAGACCGCGCCGACCGTCAGGTTCTTGGTCTCCTCCTTCGGTGTGCCCTCGCCGAACGTCACGGGCAGCGAGTCACCGGACTTCCAGCCGTTGGTCTTCGCGGTCTTCTCGGCGACGGCGATCTGGCCGTCGGCGAGCGTGGCCAGCGAACCGGAAACCGTTTTGATGTTGAAGACCTTCTCCACAGCGCCGGGCGTGACCGCCGATGCGGACTGCCAGCTGTCCCCGATCTCCAGCGAGGCGGCCTGCTGCGGGGAGACCCCGGCGACACCCTTGGCCTTCTCCAGCGCGGTGAGCGCCGACGTGTCCAGCGAACCGCCCGCGGCCATCGTCACCATGTAGTCGGCCCGGATGTTGTCCGTGGTCATCTTGTCGATGGCCTGGCCCAGCGTGACGCCGAGCACCGTGATCCCGGTGACCAGGGTGAGGCCGATCGCCAGCGCCGAGGCGGTGGCGCCGGTACGGCGGGGGTTGCGGACCGCGTTCTGACTGGCCAGGTTGCCCGAGACCCCGAAGACGCGGCGCAGCAGTGGACGTACGAGCGCGATCACGGGACGGGACAGCAGCGGGATCAGGATGATGACGCCGATCAGGGCGAAGAAGGCCCCGAGCCCGATGATCTCCTGGCCGTCGCCGCCCATCGCGGCGCCGGCGACGATGGCTGCCGCGCCGAGCAGCGTGATCGCGCCGCCGATGGAGTTCCGTACGACAAGGGACTTGACGCTCGCCACCGCGTGGACGCTGCTCATGGCGGCCACTGGCGGGATCTTCGCGGCGCGGCGGGAGGGCAGCCAGGCCGCGAGGACGGTGACGAGGACGCCGACGCCGAGCGCGGCGGCGATCGCGGTGGGGGAGACGATCAGCGGGCCCGCGGGCACCTTCGCGCCGAAGGCGCTGATCAGGGAACGCAGCCCGATCGCGATCCCGAGACCGACGGCGAAGCCGATCACCGCGGCGATCACGCCCACGACCAGCGCTTCCAGCATCACGGATCGCTTGACCTGGCGGCGCGAGGCGCCGACGGCGCGCATCAGCGCGAGCTCCCTGGTGCGCTGGGCGACCAGCATGGTGAAGGTGTTGGCGATCAGGAAGATGCCGACGAAGAGGGAGATGCCCGCGAAGGCGAGCAGCGTCTTGTTGAGGCTGGACAGCTCCGACTCGATCATCTCGGCCTGCTCATCGGCGGCCTGCCGGCCGGTCTGCGCCTCGGCGTCCTCGGGCAGCAGCGGCTTGACCGCGTCCAGGATCTTCTCCTCGGAGCCGCCGGGCGCGGCGGTGATCGTCACGTCCTGGAAGTACCCGGGCTGCAGATAGAGCTGCTGCGCCACGGCGGTGTCGAACAGCACCAGGCTGCCGCCCGCGTTCACCGCGCCGTCCTCGGTGGTGAAGATGCCGGAGAGGGTGTACTCCTTCACCGGCCCGTTGGTCGCGACGCGCACCGTGTCCCCGACGCGGTACTTGCCCGTGGCGGCGGAGTCCTTGTCGAGGGCGATCTGACCGGCTTCCACCGGGCCGGAGCCGTCGGTGAAGGTGTACGCGGCGTCCTGACCGCCCTTGCCGTCCTTGCCGCTGGGCGAGAAGTTCCCGCCTGTGTTGGACCAGCCGTTGCCGATCAGCTTGCCGTCCTGGTCGGCGACGCCGGCGAAGCCGGAGACCCGGCCGGTGGCGGAGGCGACCCCGTCGAGGCCCTGGATCTTCTCCAGGGTCTTGGCGTCGATGTTGTCGTTCTTCTCGCTGTCGGCATCGTCCACGAAAGTGCTGACGGAGACGGCGATGTCGTCGTAGCTCTTGGCCGACTGGTTGCGGTAGGCGTTGCCGAGGGTGTCGGTGAAGACCAGGGTGCCGGAGACGAAGGCCACGCCGAGCATTACGGCGAGCACGGTCATCAGCAGCCTGGCCTTGTGCGCGAGCACATTGCGCAAGGCGGTTTTGAACATGTCTGTGTCAGTCCTGGGGTGGGAGCGGGCGGCGTGAAGGGCGTCGCAGGGAAGGGCTCAGCGGTCGGTTCAGCTGGTCCGGCCCTTGGCGTCGAACGCCTTCATCCGGTCGAGGACCCCGTCGGCGGTCGGGCTGAGCATCTCGTCCACGATCCGGCCGTCCGCCAGGAAGATCACCCGGTCGGCGTACGAGGCGGCCACCGGGTCGTGCGTCACCATGACGACGGTCTGGCCCATCTCCCGTACGGAATTGCGCAGGAAGCCCAGCACCTCCGCGCCGGAGCGCGAGTCCAGGTTTCCGGTCGGCTCGTCCCCGAAGATGATCTCCGGCCGTGAGGCGAGGGCACGGGCGACGGCGACCCGCTGCTGCTGTCCTCCGGAGAGCGCGGTGGGGCGGTGGGTGAGCCGGTCCTGCAGGCCCACCATGTCGATGACCTGCTGCATCCAGGCCTTGTCGGGCTTACGGCCCGCGATGTCCATCGGGAGGGTGATGTTCTCCAGCGCGGTCAGCGTCGGCAGCAGGTTGAACGCCTGGAAGATAAAGCCGATCTTGTCCCGGCGCAGCTGGGTGAGCTGCTTGTCCTTGAGCGACCCGAGCTCGGTCTCCCCTATCCGTACGGATCCGGCGCTGAAGCTGTCGAGGCCGGCCACGCAGTGCATCAGCGTGGACTTACCGGAACCGGAGGGGCCCATGATCGCGGTGAACTCGGCCTGCCCGAAGTCCACGGAGACCTTGTCCAGCGCGACCACCTGGGTCTCGCCCTGTCCGTACACCTTGGACAGTTCAGTGGCGCGGGCGGCCACTGCGGTGGCGCGGTGAACGAGCGGGGTGGTGGTCACGAGGGGGGCTCCTGTCACGGTCTTCTGGGGGACCACCCCATCGTGTCCGCCGCCCGGCCGCGGATCGTCACCCCCGATGCCCGTTCCTGGGGGCCACTTGGGTCGGACGAGGCGGTCCGCTCCTCCTCCTTTGGTATGACGGCGTCCCTGAGAAGGGGGGAGGGGCGCGGGCGGCGACTTTCCGTCATTCCCATGGGGAGGCCGTGGCTGTCACCAGCGGTGTGACTGGCGTGCATATGCCGCTCCACCTGCGCTGACGGCCACTCAGACCCCAATAAAATAAGACAACTTCGGGCCACGGCTCGGCTGTCCGAGGGATCAGCGCGGATAGGCTCATGAACGGACGCGGAGCCGCGCGCCACGCCCGGATGGTGGAATGCAGACACGGCGAGCTTAAACCTCGCTGGCCTTCGGGCCGTACCGGTTCAAGTCCGGTTCCGGGCACTCCCGCGCCCACCGGGCCTCACCTGGGGATACAAAGGGTGAACCGGGACAGATCGTTGGTTCGGGGGAACGCCGCGGCAACATCGCGGCCACCCGGTGAGCATGCACCAGGCGTCGGCATCTGTCACGATCCTGGAAAGATCCTCCCCGAGCACTAGGGCACTTGTTTTCCTCCCCGATTACTCTTGAGTCCAAGGCCGCGCAGGGTGGCCATGGAGGAGTGAGATGAGGAGCAGCAACCCGGTCTTCTCGCGACGGGGGTTCAGCCGCGACAACGGCTACGCGGGGTTCAACGCGCAGCAGCCGCAGGCCGGGGGCCCCGCCGTAGGAAACCCCTATGCCCAGGGCGCGGGACACCCGTACGCGACCAACCCTTACGCACCGGCCGACGCGCAGTACGGCGCGGGCGGCCCGCAGGCGCCTGCCCGACCCGATGTGATGACCATCGACGACGTCGTGACGCGTACCGCCATGACGCTCGGCACGGTCGTCCTCACCGCAGTGCTCTCGCTGGTTCTGCTGCCGGTCGACGAAGCCAATATCGGCAAGTCGTACGGCATCGCCATCGGCGCGGCGCTGGTGGCCATGGTCCTCGCACTGGTCCAGGCGTTCAAGCGCACGCCGGTGCCCGCGCTGATCCTGTCGTACGCGGCCTTCGAGGGCATCTTCCTCGGAGTGATCTCCAACGCGGTCAGCACCTACATCGGCCCCGGCACGGTGGCGCAGGCGGTGCTCGGCACCATGTGCGTCTTCGCCGGTGTGCTCATCGCCTACAAGACCGGGCTGATCCGGGTCAACCGCCGCTTCTACGGCTTCGTCATGGCGGCGGCCATGGGCTTCATCCTGCTGATGGTGGTGAACCTGCTGTTCTCGGTGTTCGGGGGCGGCGACGGTCTCGGCTTCCGCAGCGGCGGTCTCGGCATCGTCTTCGGTGTCATCGGCATCATCATCGGCGCGTGCTTCCTGGCCCTCGACTTCAAGCAGGTCGAGGACGGGCTGGCGTACGGCGCTCCGCGCGAGGAGTCCTGGCTGGCGGCCTTCGGCCTCACGATGACCCTGGTGTGGATCTACCTGGAGATGCTGCGGGTGCTGTCGATCCTGCAAGGCAACGACTGACGCAGTCGGCTGTAGTTGGCCGCAGTCGTGCGAAGGGCCCGTCCGGCACTTGCCGGGCGGGCCCTTCGGCGGTCTCTGGCACGCCTAAAGCAGCTTGCGAGCCGCGCGCCTCAGGTCGTACTCATGGATGATCGCTTTGGCATGTCCGTACGCGAGATCGTGTTCGCTCCGGAGCCAGCTGACTTTCTCCTCGAAGCGGAAGAGGGAGGGGCCTTCATCTACGGTGCGAAGCCAGTCGGAAATATCACGACCGGTGCAATGGGGGATACGGGAGAGCAGATTTCGATGGGTCTCTTCGGAGAAGACTTGGGACATCGGCGCCTCCGGACGCGTTGCGCGTGTGGTCCTTCCCGCCACCGTGCCTGAGTGTTCGCGTATTGGCAACAGCCCCGGGGTGGCGCGTAGGGTCGCGGGGTGCTTGATACGACTGAGCTGACCGCCGCGGTGGACCGTCTCGCCGACCGTTTGCGGGCTGCGCCGCAGAGCCGGCTGCAGCGGGGCGCCGCCGCCGAGGGGCTGGCGCTGGCCAGGGAATTGGCCGTGCGGTCGCAGCGGATCGAGGTGCCGGACAGGGAGCCGTTGATCATGCCGGAGGCAGGGATCTTCGCGGTCGGTGATCAAGTGGCGGTGGCCGGTCATGACTTGGCCGAGGCTTTGCGGAAGTCCGCCGCGGAGGCCGCCACGGAGGGGCCGGAGGAGTCGCGGGTGCAGCTGGAGGCGGCCCTGGGGCTGGTGCGGGAAGCGGCGGTGCGGGCGCTGGGATGAGGGCGCCGAGGTCTGCGTACGGGGTCAGAGGGACGCGATCACGCGGTCGGCGAGGATGTAGACGCTCTCCTCGCCACAGGCGAACGTCAGTGTGTACGCGCCCGAGACGCCGGAGCCGCCGAGCAGTACCGGGGTGTCGCCCCCGCGCAGTGCCTCGGCGAGCCGCTCGGCGGTCTCCCGGTGCCCTGGGGTCATACAGAGCGTCGTACCGTCCGCGAACACGTACACATCGAGCGTGCCGAGCGGGCCGGGCCGTACGTCGGCGAGCTCCGTGCCTGTCTCGGCGAGCTCTTCCAGGCGGGCCACTGTGCGCTCGTGGTCGGTCACGGTGGTGTCCGTGAAGGGCCGGACCGGGATGAAGTCGGGGTGCGAGGGGTGGCGGCGGCGGGCGGCGGCCAGCTCGGCGGAGTCCTCGGCGAAGTCCGTCACCTCGGGCAGGTCCGCGAGGTCGTCGAGCGCCTCGACCGCCTCGAAGTCCATGGCCTCAAGCCCTACGAAATCGGCCTGGCGCGGAACGTAGAAAGGCAGCTCATCACCGGGGGCGGCCAGGCCGCCGAGCAGCGAGGCGGGACTCTCCCCGGCGAAGCGGGGCGAGGCGTCCGCCGCGTCGCGGCGTTCCTGCGCGGCCCAGAAAGCCCGCGCCTCGGCCAGCTCGCGCTCCCGTTCCTCGGCGAGGGCGTCGGCGACGGCGGCGCGTATCTCGGCGGCGGGGGTGGTGCCGGCGGTGCTGGTGCGAGTCTGCTGGGGCACGGAGGCGAGGAGAGCCGCGCCGCGCACGGTGACCAGCTCCGTGCGCAGGGCGGTGACCTGCCGACGGAGGTCGTACGCGGCGTGCAGGACAGCGGCGCCCACGGCCGTGGCGACGGCCGTGGTCAGCAGCAGGGCTAGAGACATGGCGCTCACTGGTTTGACTCCCGATTTCAAGCGATCCTCGACTTCCTACATCAGCTTGCGGGGAGCTCGCTCCTGCTGTCAGTGCATTACGTCACGAATTGGACAGTTGTTTTTCGGCTGCGCGTTCCGTCAATGTACTTCTGACCTGGGGAAAGGGCCTCCCCCAGGAGATAGGTCACATCCTGGGGGAGATTCAGTCACGACTTGAGTTCCGCGGGGGGCCGAAATGGCTCGATTCGGGTCAGCCCGGGTCAGCCCGGGTCAGCTCAGCCGCTCGCTTTTCTTGGTCGCGTTCGCTTCGCTACCGCTGCGGGCAGGTGCCGCCTTCGTTCCTCAGGCGACCCCTACCCTCCGCTACAGCTCAGCTCAGCCGCTCGCCTTTCTTGGTCGCGTTCGCTTCGCTACCGCTGCGGGCAGGTGCCGCCTTCGTTCCTCAGGCGACCCCTACCCTCCGCTACAGCTCAGCTCAGCCGC
>NZ_JBIUBL010000011.1:159424-268946 GCF_044548015.1 Streptomyces sp. NPDC052236
GCTCTATCACCATCGCCATGCCTTGGCCGCCGCCCACGCACATCGTCTCCAGGCCGAACTGCTTGTCGTGGAACTGGAGGCTGTTGATCAGCGTGCCGGTGATACGGGCGCCGGTCATGCCGAAGGGGTGGCCGACGGCGATCGCGCCACCGTTGACGTTGAGCTTGTCCAGGTCGACGCCGAGGTCGCGGTAGGAGGGGATCACCTGCGCGGCGAAGGCCTCGTTGATCTCGACCAGGTCGATATCGCCGATGGCCAGCCCGGCGCGGGACAGCGCCTGCTTGGAGGCCTCGACCGGCCCGTACCCCATGATCTCGGGCGAGAGGGCCGAGACACCCGTGGAGACGATGCGGGCGAGCGGGGTCAGACCGAGCTCGCGCGCCTTGGTGTCGGACATGATCACGAGCGCGGCGGCGCCGTCGTTGAGGGGGCAGCAGTTGCCGGCGGTGACGAGGCCGTCGGGGCGGAAGACGGGCTTGAGGCCCTGGACGCCCTCCAGGGTGACGCCGGCGCGGGGGCCGTCGTCCTTGGAGACGACTGTGCCGTCGGGGGTCGTCACCGGCGTGATCTCGCGCGCCCAGAAGCCGTTCTTGAGGGCTTCCTCGGCGAGGTTCTGCGACCGTACGCCGAACTCGTCCATGTCCTGACGGGTGACGCCCTTGAGGCGGGCGAGGTTCTCGGCGGTCTGCCCCATCGTGATGTACGCGTCGGGGACGAGGCCGCCCTCGCGGGGGTCGTGCCAGCTCGCGCCCTCGCTCTGGGCGACGGCGGCGGTACGGGCCTCGGCGTCGGCGAAGAGGGGGTTGTGGGTGCCGGGCATGCCGTCGGAGGAACCGTTGACGGAGCGGGAGACCATCTCGACGCCGGCGGAGATGAAGACGTCGCCCTCGCCGGCCTTGATGGCGTGCATGGCCATACGGGAGGTCTGGAGGGAGGAGGAGCAGTAACGGGTGATCGTGCAGCCGGGGAGGTGGTCCATCCCCATCTGCACGGCGACGATGCGGCCGAGGTTGTGCCCCTGCTCCCCGCCGGGCAGCCCGCAGCCGAGCATGAGGTCGTCGATGTCGCGCGGATCGAGCCCGGGGAGCTTGGCCAGCGCGGCCTGAATGATCGTGGCGGTCAGATCGTCGGGGCGCAGCTCCTTGAGGGAGCCCTTGAAGGCCCGGCCGATAGGGGAGCGGGCGGCAGAGACGATCACGGCTTCGGGCATCACAGCTCCAGGAGATCTGAGGGCAGGACTGTCTGGGAAGTTACCCGCACGTAGCGCACAGGTCACGGGGTGGGCGCTGTGATGCGGGCCTCTTTCCTAAGCGCTTGCTCAGGGTACCTCTGGATGCGGGGCGTGTTGTGGGTGCGGGCGGGTTGTTCCCCGACCCCGCCCCTCCCGTAACTGGGGGCTGCCGCCGAACGCGCTGCGTGCCGCGGCGATGCGCTTACCCGCGTCGAGGGACTGGCAGGTGGCCGAGAGCCGCCGCCCGCGCCGCGGGACAACGCCGACGAGGCGTGCCGGGCGGGTCCAGCCCTGGGAGTGGGGTCGGCCGCGCCTGTCGTTGTGCGGCAGTTTCGCGGCGGGGGCCATTGGCGCGGCCAGAGCCTGCCCGCGGCAGCCGTACGGGCGAGCCTTGGTACCGGGGCGGGTCCAGGTTTTGGGCCGACGCTCCCGCGCCTCCCGCCGTGCGGCAGCTTCGCGCCGTCGGCCGCTGAGGCGTCCACGCTCGCCGCGGCCGTGCGGGCGACCCGGGGGCCCGGGGCGCGCGCCCCCGGGGTGCCTCAGGCGCGGCGTACCTCCGCCTCAGCGGCGGGCGCCGCCCCCTCCGGTGTCGTCGACGCCTCCGACGGGGCGATGCGGTGCCTGCGACGGTGCTTGAGCAGAGCCCACGGGCCCCGAGCGCCCGTGACCT
Source organism: Streptomyces sp. NPDC052236 (assembly GCF_044548015.1). NCBI lineage: Bacteria > Bacillati > Actinomycetota > Actinomycetes > Kitasatosporales > Streptomycetaceae > Streptomyces > Streptomyces sp. NPDC052236. Next base: position 161,326 of record NZ_JBIUBL010000011.1, read on the forward strand.
CCGTGCCCGCCTCCGACGCGGCCGTCGCCGCCGCCCTCGCCACCGGCAGCATGTCCTCGTCCCGCTCCGCATCCAGCCTGTCCGTCTCCGGCCACAGGCCCAGCGCCGCGCACAGCGTCGGCAGCATCGCCATCGCCGCCGTCGCGTAGCCCTCCGCCGACGGGTGGTAGTTGTCCGCCCCGAACATCTCCCGCGGGTTCGCCGCGAACTCCGGCCCCAGCAGGTCGCCCAGCGACACCGTACGGCCGCCCTGCTCCACCACCACGATCGTCTGCGCCGCCGCCAGCTGGCGCGAGACCCGGCGGGCCAGCCACCGCAGCGGCTGGTACACCGGCTCGATCGTCCCCAGGTCCGGGCACGTGCCCACCACCACCTCCGCGCCCGCCGTACGCAGCCTCCGCACCGCCGCCGACAGGTGGCGTACCGACTCCGTCGGCGGCATCCGGTGCGTCACATCATTCGCGCCGATCATGATCACGCAGACGTCGGGCGGCCCCGCCCGGTCCGCGAGCAGCAGGTTCACCTGCCGCTCCAGGTCGTCCGACATCGCGCCGGGCAGCGCGATATTACGCAGTTCCACCGGCCGCTCCGCCACCGCCGCCAGGCCCGACGCGAGCAGCGCCCCCAGCGTCTGGCCCGCCCGGCGTACGCCCTGCCCCGCCGCCGTGGAGTCGCCGAGCACCCTCAGGCTCAGCGGATCGGCGCGGCCGAAGTCCAGCCCGTACATACCGTCACCGCGCGGCGGGACCGGAGCCCTGCCATTGCTCAGGGAACGTTTCGCCAGCTGGACCTCCGCCAGCACCATCCCCACGGCAGCCGCACCCAGCAGGCCGATGCTGCCACCGCCGTAGGCCGCGCCCGCGGCGATGCGTCGTGCCACCCTCGCCCTCGACACTGTCGGAGCCACCTCCTCGTAGGCGTGGATCAGTCATCAGTGGATACCGGCAGTCACATCAGCTAACTGCCCCGTAGTCACCGTCGCTCAATCGCGTCGCGGTCCGCTTACGCTGGCCGCATTACTACGGAAACCCCGTACGGAGATCCCGGAGAACATTGTGCGCATCCACGACTCGATGATCAGTCTGGTCGGCAACACCCCGCTGGTCAGACTCAACAGCGTCACCACCGGCATTCAGGCGACCGTCCTCGCCAAGGTCGAGTACTTCAACCCCGGCGGCTCCGTCAAGGACCGGATCGCCGTGCGCATGATCGAGGCCGCCGAGCAGAGCGGCGCCCTCCTGCCGGGCGGCACCATCGTCGAGCCGACCAGTGGAAACACCGGCGTCGGACTCGCCATCGTCGCCCAGCAGAAGGGCTACAAGTGCATCTTCGTCTGCCCGGACAAGGTGTCCACAGACAAGATCAACGTCCTCCGGGCGTACGGCGCCGAGGTCGTCGTCTGCCCGACCGCCGTCGACCCCGACCACCCGGACTCGTACTACAACGTCTCCGACCGGCTGGTGCGTGAGACTCCCGGTGCCTGGAAGCCCGACCAGTACTCCAACCCCAACAACCCCCGCTCTCACTACGAGACCACCGGTCCCGAACTGTGGGACCAGACGGACGGGCGTATCACGCACTTCGTCGCGGGCGTCGGCACCGGCGGCACCATCACCGGAACCGGCCGCTACCTCAAAGAGGTCAGCGACGGCAAGGTCAGCGTCATCGGCGCCGACCCGGAAGGCTCCGTCTACTCCGGCGGCTCCGGGCGGCCCTACCTGGTCGAGGGCGTCGGCGAGGACTTCTGGCCGAGCGCGTACGACCGGACGGTGACCGACGAGATCATCGCGGTGTCCGACAAGGACTCCTTCCAGATGACGCGACGCCTCGCCAAGGAGGAGGGACTGCTCGTCGGCGGCTCCTGCGGCATGGCCGTGGTCGCGGCTCTGCGCGTGGCCGAACGGCTCGGGCCCGACGACATCGTCGTCGTCCTGCTGCCGGACAGCGGTCGCGGCTACCTCAGCAAGATCTTCAACGACGAGTGGATGGCGGACTACGGCTTCCTGGAGGGCTCGGGCCCGTCCGCGAGCGTTGCCGACGTGGTCCGGCACAAGGAGGGCGGCCGCATTCCCAGCCTGGTGCACATGCACCCGGAGGAGACCGTCGGCGAGGCCATCGAGGTGCTGCGCGAGTACGGCGTCTCCCAGATGCCCATCGTGAAGCCGGGCGCCGGGCACCCGGACGTCATGGCCGCGGAGGTCATCGGCTCGGTGGTCGAACGCGAACTGCTGGACGCGCTGTTCACGCAGCGGGCCTCGCTGGGCGACCCCCTGGAGAAGCACATGTCCTCGCCGCTGCCACAGGTTGGCTCGGGCGAGCCGGTCGGCGACCTGATGAAGGTCCTCGGCGAGGCGGACGCGGCGATAGTGCTGGTCGAGGGCAAGCCTGTGGGTGTCGTGAGCCGACAGGATCTGCTGGCGTTCCTGGCGAAAGGCGGCAATTAGCCCGCCGGAAGGCCGGACTCCCGGACGCGGGTTTGCGAAATAGGTACGAGCGCGACACGTACGCGCAGCACTCGCTTAACACGCGTCCGGCACATTGGTGGATGTCGGCAGGGGGACCGGGCAGGTAACCCGGCCGGCACCCACAGCGGCGTCTAGGACTTCGGAGCGGCTCCCGGATTCCCAAGACGCCTTGGACGCGGAGACCGGCCTGACCCGGACCGTGTCCCTCGCGGGGACCGCCGTCGTCCCGCCCTCCGGCTCGCCGGGGGTGCGGCGGTCCCCGCCTTATTTTTTTGGGGCTCGGTTAGCCGGCCTTCCCCAGCCCTCCACTTTCGACAGCGCCGCGCCCCTTCGGCTCACTCGTCGGCAACTTCAGCCCCGCCGGCGATTGAGGCGCTGGGGGTCCTCCCACGCCCGCTGGGGGTCCCCCCACGCCGCTAGGCGTAGGGGGAGTAGGGGGCGGGTTCGGGGGCAGCGCCCCCGACAAGGACCCGACGCCTTCAGCCCCGCCGGCGCACAGGTACCGCGGCTGACCGTGCATCATCGGTGCAGACGGCGCAGTCGGTGCCGAGTCACGGAGGAGCGGCGGCCAGTGGGCGAGCGGGCGGAGATCTCGACGGCGCAAGAGGCGGCGGACCATGAGCTGGTCCTGGCCTTCGGTCGGCTCCAGGGGGCGGCCAGCCGGCTGGAGTACATCCTCGGGCGGGCCATCGAGGAGGAGTGCGGGATCAGCCATCTCATGTACGAGGTGCTGCTGATCCTGGGCCGGGCGGGCGGCCCGGGCCTGTCGATGCGGGCCATCGCCCAGGAGCAGGTCCTCACCACGGGCGGGGCGACCCGGCTGATCGACCGGATGGAGGCCGCCGGGCTGGTGGAGCGTACCGACGACCCCGCCGACCGGCGCGGCCGTCAGGTGCGGCTCACGCCGCTGGGTGAGGAGACGGCCGTACGCGCATCCCGGGTGCACGTGGAGAACATCAAGCGCTACTTCCTGGAGCCTCTGCCCGCCGACCACCGCGAGCGCTTCGCGGAGGATCTCCGCCTCCTCAGCCACGCGGCGCGGGACGTGCTGCCGCGCCTGCGCTGAGCGCCCGGCAGGGCGTGCGGCTTCTACCCGCCGATCACACGAGCTGAAAATGCCTGTGCATGGTGATCGCCGCCGAGATCGGTGAACAAGGTCGCCAAGGGACCGCGACGTGTCTCAGTCCTCCCAGTCGGACTTCTCGCTCCGGGCGCGGTTCCACGGCCAGCCACGCGACGCGTGCACCGCGTTCACGCCGACGATGCCGAGCCACGTGACCAGCAGGCCCGGAAGCTCGGCGTTCACCGCGCCGATCGCCGACAGGGGAATCGCCAGGATCAGCGAGACGATGCCGAAGCCGAAGCGCTCCCCGAAATTGGACTCATCGGACTGCGGTGCGCGGCTGCCGCGCGCGACGACCATCTGCTGTTCGGCCATCTGGCGGCGGACCCGGCGGTCGACCGTGCTGTCGAGGCGCTGATCGACCTTGTCCAGAAATGATTCGACGAGGGCGGTTTCGTACTCCTCTCCCAGCTCGCGTCGGGCGTTGAGAGTGGCGTCGAGCTCTTTCTTGAGCTCAGGGTCGCGGGCTTCCATACTCCCCACGCTACGGGCGGCCTCCTGCGGCGTCAGTGGGGGTAGCACCACTGTTTCCCCTGGTTTTCCCCTAGGGGTACAGGGGTGCCACCGTCACTGGTCAGCTTCCATTGTCAGCTTGCCTGCTTGGCGAGGCCGTGCTGCTTCGCCCAGGCGTTCGCCACGTCCTCGGGGTCCTTCTTGTCCTTGTCGGCCTGCCGGTTCAGCTCGGTCAGCTGTTCCGTCGTCAGTACGGCGCCGAGCCGGGCCAGCGCCCTGCGGACGGTGGAATCCGCCTTGCGGTCGGCGATCAGCGGGACGACGTGCTGGCCGGGAATCAGGTTCTTGGGGTCGGCCAGGACCACCCACCCCTCCGCGACGATGTCCGTGTCGGTGGTGAACAGGTTGGCCACATCCACGTCGCCCTTCTTCAGCGCGCCCTTGACCAGCGGACCGGAGGAGTCCAGCGATTTGAACTCCTTGAACTCCACTCCGTACGCGTCCTTCAAGCCGATGACGCCGACGACCCTCTTCTTGACTTCGGGTGCGGCCCCGATGACGAGCTTGCCGTTCTGCTTGGCGAGGTCGCCGAGGGATTTCAGGCCGTACCTCGCGGCGGTCTCGCGGGTGACGGCGAAGGCGTCCGAGTCCTCGGCCATGCCGTACGGGAGAACCTGCAGGCCCTGAGGGAGCGCGATGGCCAGGGCGTTCTGCATCTCGCCCTCCTCGGTGGCCTTCGCCTTCGGGTCGAGGTAGTGCAGCAGCGCGCCCTGATACTCCGGGAGCAGATCGATGTCGCCGCCGCGGAGGGCGGGGATGAGGATCTCGCGGGTGCCGAGGTTGGGGCGGACCGTGGTCTTCACGCCGGCGGCCTGGAGCACGGCGGCGTACAGGAAGCCGAGAATCTGGTTCTCGGTGAAGTTGGCGGTGCCGATGATGATGCCGTCGGCACTGGAGCCGGCGCCGGTGCCGGTGCCTGCGGCTCCATCGCCGTCGAGGGAGGTGATGCCGCCGCTGCACGCGGCGAGCGCGGGGACGGAGGCCGCGGCGAAGAGGCCGCCGAGGAGGGCTCGTCGGTTCATGGAATGTCCTTACGCGGGTTCATGCGGGCTACGGCGGGTTGCGGCGGTTACGGCGGTTACGGCCGGTTACGCGGGGCGGTTGCTGAACAGCACGCGCTGGAGAGCGGCCAGCGTCAGATCGAGTGCGACGGCGACCACCGCGACGAGGACCGCTCCGCCCAGCACCTGGACCAGATCGCGCTGGGCGAGACCGTCGAAGACGTACCGCCCGAGTCCGCCGAAGCTGACGTACGCGGCGATGGTGGCCGTGGCCACGACCTGGATCAGGGCGAGCCGCACGCCGGTCATGATCAGCGGCAGCGCGAGCGGGATCTCCACCTGAAGCAGGACCTGGTGGGCGCGCATGCCCTGGCCGCGGGCGGCGTCCTTCACCTCCGGGTCGACGGCGCTCATGCCCGCGTACGTATTGGTGACGATCGACGGCACGGCGAGGGCGACCAGCGCGACGTACACCGGGGTCATGGACAGGCCGCTGGCCAGGAAGACCAGGACGACGAGTCCGACCGTGGGCAGCGCCCGGCCGAAGGACGAGAGGTTGATGGCGAGGAAGGCGCCCCGGCCGGTATGCCCGATGAGCAGGCCGACGGGCAGCGCGATCAGTACGGCGATCAGGGTCGCGAGCAACGAGTACTGCAGGTGTTCGGCGAGGCGGTGGCCGATGCCGTCGGGGCCCGTCCACTGTTCGCCGCTGACCAGCCAGGAGCCGAGATCCTTGAAGAGTTCGTACATCTCAGGCCCTTCGCTTTCTGGTCCAGGGGGTGAGGACGTACTGAAGGGCGACCAGCAGCGCGTCCGCGATCAGAGCGAGGAGAAGGGTGAGGACGACGCCGACCACCACGGGGGTGGGGAAATTGCGCTGGAAGCCGTCGGTGAACAGCTGGCCGAGGCCGCCGTCACCGATGTAGGTGGCCACGCTGACGAGCGAGATGGACATGACGGTGGCGATGCGTACGCCCGCCATGATCACGGGGAGCGCGAGGGGCAGCTCGACGGTGAGGAGGGCGCGCAAGGGGCGTGTCCCCATCGCTTTCGCGGCCTCCTTCGTACGGGCCGGTACGGAGTCGAGGCCCTCGACGGTGTTCCGGAGCAGGACCACGAGGGTGTAGATCGTCAGGCCGATGACGGTCGTGGTGCGGGTCAGCCCGGAGACGGGGAGGAGCAGCACGAAGACGGCGATGGAGGGGATGGTGAACAGGACGTTCGAGATCCCGAGGAGAAGTCCGCGCAGAAAGCGCACGCGGTGGGCGACGACGGCCAGGGGGAGGGAGATGAGCAGCCCGAACAGCACGGCGGACAGGGCGGCCTGGAGGTGGGAGACGGCGAGGGTGGTGAGGTCACCGGTGTGGTCGGCTATCCACGACCAGTCGATGGTCATGCGGTGCCGCCGGTGGGGGTGACGGCGTCGCTGCCGGTGCCGGGGGCCGTGCCTGTGGCCGGTGCGCTGCCGGTGCTGGTGGTCGCGCCTGTGGCGGGTGTAGTGCCGGTGCCGGTTTCCGTGGCGCTTGTGGTTTCTGGCGGTGCGGGAGTGAGTGGCTCGCCCGCGCCCTTGGCGGGGCCGATGTCGCCGCCGGCGGGTGTGGTGGGCTTCCCCGCGTCCTGGGCCGTGTCGGCGCTGGTGCTGGTGGCCTCCGCCTCTGCGTGCACCGCCTCTGCATGCACCGCGTCGGCGGGCAGTGGGCGCGCGGCCCCCCTCGCCGCCGAGATGTGCCACTCGCCCGCGTGGTCGTGGATCACCTCTCGGGGCGTGACCCCCGTCAGGACCCCGTTCGCGTCGACCCGGGCCACCAGTCCGGCGGGCGAGGCGACCGACTCGTTCAGTGCCGACAGCAGCGAGTCGCCGTCGCGCAGCGGGCGTACGGGGAGCAGCCGCCCCTCCGCCGCCCCGGACGTGTCCGACGTGCCCGGCGCCTCCGTGTCGAGCCAGCCCCGCGGCTCGCCCTTCGCCGAGACGACCAGCCGCCACCGGCCCGCGTCCCCGCCCGCCGGTGCCGGGCTCTGCGGTACGTCCCTGAGGGTGCTCAGAGACAGCAGCTTCAGGCCGCGCTCCGCGCCCAGGAAGTCCGCCACGAAGTCGTCCGCCGGGCGGGCCAGCAGTTCCGTGGGCGTCGCGCACTGGACCAGGTGGCCGCCCGTGCGGAAGACCGCTATCCGGTCGCCGAGCCTGACCGCCTCGTCGATGTCGTGCGTGACGAAGACGATCGTCTTGCCCAGCTCCTTCTGCAGCCGCAGCAGCTCGTCCTGGAGTTGCGTGCGTACGACAGGGTCGACCGCGCCGAACGGCTCGTCCATCAGCAGCACCGGCGGGTCCGCCGCCAGTGCGCGGGCCACCCCCACGCGCTGCTGCTGCCCGCCGGACAGCTGGTGCGGGTAGCGCTTCGCGGACTCGGCGGTCAGGCCCACCGTCTCCAGCAGCTCGGCGGCCCGCGCACGGGCCTTCTTGCGGCCCCAGCCCAGGAGCAGCGGCACGGTCGCGACGTTGTCGAGGACCGTGCGGTGCGGGAAGAGCCCGGACTGCTGGATGACGTAGCCGATGGAGCGCCGCAGCTCCGCCGCGTCCTGGGTCAGTACGTCCTTGCCGCCGACATGGATCGTGCCGGAGGTCGGATCGACCATCCGGTTGATCATGCGGAGGGTGGTCGTCTTACCGCACCCGGAGGAGCCGACGAGGACGGTGATACCGCCTTCGGCCATCTCCAGCGTGAGGTCGTGGACTGCGGTCGTGCCGTTCGGGAAGCGCTTGTTCACTGCGTCGAATCTGATCATCAGTCGTCCCTTGCCCGGCCTGCATATAGTCATGCAGAGTTCTCCGTGTCTGAATAAGTTGTCAATGCTCTCGGGTAAATCGCTGGTTACATATGCCCGACAGGCGAGACAAGCCATCCGAAAAGCATCGAAACGGAGGGGATGGCGCGTGATGTCGTCCCACATGGTGGACCCGCCCACCGGTACCGCTTCCGGCATTGTCGTCCTCGACGGACAGAGCCTCCCCGTTGCCGACGTTGTCCGGCTGGCCGACGGCATGGCCCGTCCCGTGCCCGGAGCCGCCGCGGCCGAGCGCGTCGAGCTCTCCTGGAACGTGGCGCGCGAACTCGCCGCGTCAGGCCGGGTGTACGGGCGCTCCACCGGAGTCGGCGCCAATCGGACCGAGGACCTGCCCACCGAGGCCGCAGGGCACGGCCTGCGGCTGCTGCGCTCGCACGCCGGCGCGATCGGTGATCCGCTGCCCGCCCGCGAGGTCCGCGCCATGCTCGCCGTACGGGCGAACCAACTGCTCGCGGGCGGCGCCGGATTGCGGCCCGGTGTCGTCACCGCGCTCTGCGAGGCGCTGGAGAGCGGCGCGTATCCGGTGGTCAACGAGTTCGGCTCGGTCGGCACCGGCGACATCGCGGCCCTGGCCCAGTTGGGCCTCGCGCTCGCGGGCGAGCACCCGTGGCACGGCGGCACGCCCCCCGAGCCGCAGGCCCTCGACAACAACGACGCGCTCGCGCTCATCAGCTCCAACGCCCTCACCCTGGGCCAGGCGGCGCTCGCCTTGGCGGAGCTGCGCGCGCTGATCACCGCCACCGAGCTGGTCGCGGCCCTCTCGCTGCTCGCCGTCGACGGCTCCTACGAGGCGTACGCGGAACCGGTGCACGCCGCCCGCCCGCACCCCGGGACGTACGCCGTCGCCGCCAGGATGCGGCAGCTGCTGGGCGCGCCCGAGCGGCCCACCCCGCCGCTCGGGCGGATCCAGGACCCGTACGGTTTCCGCTGTCTGCCGCAGATCCACGGGCCCGCGCAGGACGCGGCGGACGCGCTGGAGCGGACCCTCGCCGTCGAGATCAACGCCGCCGCCGAGAACCCGCTGATACGTCCGGCGGACAAAGCCGCGTACCACCACGGCGGCTTCTATCTGGCCGGTCTCGCCCTGGACCTCGACCACTTCAGGCTGGCCCTCACCCAGACCGCCCGGCTGTCCACCTCCCGCCTCTCCGCCCTGAACGAGCCCGCCTTTACCCGGCTGCGGCCCTTCCTCGCCGGCGCGGAGGCGGCAGGCTCCGGCGTGATGATCCTCGAATACGCGGCCGGCGCCGCCCTCGGTGACCTGCGGGCGTTCTCCGCGCCCGCCTCGCTCGGCCACGCGGTGCTGTCCCGTGGCGTCGAGGAGCAGGCCAGCTTCGCTTCGCTGGCCGCGCGCCAGACGCTGCGCGCGGTCGGCCCGTACCGGCTCGTCGTCGGCTGCGAACTGGTCGCGGCGGTACGGGCGTTGCGCCAGCGTGGGCTGCGGCCCGACCCCGGGCTCCCGGTGGGCAGGGCCTTCGAGCTGGCCGAAAATGTGCTCGACGCGGACGTCGCCGACCGGCCGCTGACCGATGATGTGACGGGGGCGGCCGGGCTGCTCGACCGGTTCACGGACCTGATGAGGGTCCTGACACCGGACCCGATCAGGGATCTGACCAGGGCTCCGATGACGGACCTGACCAGGGATCCGATAAGGGATCCGACGAGGGGGATGGTATGAGCGACAGCGCTGCCGCACGGCTCCAGCAGCTCTTCGAGGGCCACCGGCTCACCCCCACCCAGCGGCGCATCGCGCACAGCATGGTCCGCCGGGCCGTCGACGTTCCGTTCCTGTCCAGCGTGGAGCTCGCCGAACTCGCCGGTGTCAGCCAGCCGTCCGTCACCCGCTTCGCCGTCGCCCTCGGCTTCGACGGCTACCCCGCGCTGCGCCGCCATCTGCGGGAGGTCACGCCCACGGAGAGCGGTGGCGGTAGCGAGAAGGACGCGTACAACGAGTACCAGCAGGCCGTACAGGGCGAGATCGAGAACCTGCGCCACCTGTCCGAACTTCTCGCCGACCCCGCCCCCATCGAACGCGCCGGGCGGCTCCTCGCCGCGTCCCGCCCGCTCCTCGTGCTCGGGCTGCGCGCCGCGTCCTCGCAGGCCCGTGGTTTCACGTACTTCGCGGCCAAGGTCCACCCGGACGTACGCCTCCTCGACGAGGGCGGCACGATGCTCGCCGACCGCATCGACGCGGCCCGCCGGGCGGGCGCGAGCACGCTGCTCTGCTTCGCGCTGCCGCGCCACCCCAAGGAGGTCGTGGAGGCGCTGGAGTACGCGCGTTCGGCGGGCCTGACCGTGGTCACGGTCGCGGACTCCGCCTTCGCGCCGGTGGCCGGGCACAGCGACCTGCTGATCCCGGCGGCAGTCGGCACGGGCCTGGCCTTCGACACGGCGTGCGCGCCGATGCTGCTGGGGCGGGTGCTGCTGGAGGCGATGTGCGACGACCTGCCCGACGCGCAGGCGCGGCTGGAGGCGTTCGACGCGCAGGCGGCGGCGCGCGGCCTGTTCATCGAGTAGCCGGCAGCAGGGTTCCTGATGGGCCGTCTGTACGCTGCCCCGTGATACGCCGCCGCGTGATCGTTCTCGTCTGCTCCGCCGCGCTCGTGGCCACGGGCTGGTACGCGACCCGTACCGTCAGGCCCGATGGCGGCTGTTGTTCGACTGATCCGGCCGATTCCGCCGATTCTCACGCGCGCCTCAGAAACAGCCGCTAATCTCCGCGCCCAACAGCAACCGGCAGAGGGAGTACGGACGTGGGGCGCGGGGCGCAGTCGCTGGCGAGGGTGGCCGTGGTCGTACGGGCGGGGGCAGCGCCCCTGTGGTGGCTCGGGCTGATCGCCGCCGCCATCGGAATTCTGCTGCCCGGGCTGACCGGGCGCCGGATCGGGCTGCTCGCCGCAGCGGCCCTGTTCCTGGTCACGGCGGCCCTCGTCGCGCTCGTACGACGGCGCAGATACACGCGCTTCGCAGCCGACGACGTCACCACCCGGGCCGCCCGCGCCGACTTCCTCCAGGACCGCCGGGTGACCTTGCGCGTCTGGCGGCGCGCGCGCCGGTGGTGGCTGCTGCTCGCGTTCCTCGCCGCCGTGGGGAGCTCGTTCGTGCTGCCCGCCGCGGGCGGGGCGGTGCTGGCGGGCGCCGGGGCCGGGCTCTGGGCCAAGGCGCTGTGGGTCGGCCGCCGGGAGCGGGCGAGCGAGACGCTGCTGTGGATCCGTACCGACTGGATAGCGAAGGGACCGGTCGGCGCGCCCGTCGAGGGCTTCCACACCACCGGCATCGCGGCGGGCGACGCCGCACCCGGCGGGGCGCGGCGCCGCCCACGCTGAAGGTGGCTCCTCACTCCTCGCCGTGGACCTTCAGCACCACCTTGTTGACCACCCACAGCCCGATGCCGATCGCGAGCAGCACACCGGCCCGGATGTACACCTCCGCGTCCCGGTCGGCGAGCGGGCTCGCCAGGATCAGCGCGCTGATCGCGCCGAGCACCGGCAGGACCGTGGGCGTACGGAAGTGGGCGTGGCCCACGCGGTCCTTGCGCAGCACCAGCACCGCGATGTTGACCACCGCGAACACGCACAGCAGCAGGAACGCCGTCGTGTCGCCGAGCCCTGCGATCTCGCCCGTCGACACCAGGCCGATCGCGAGGACGGAGACGAAGATGATCCCGACGACGGGCGTACGGCGACGGGCCAGCACCCGTCCCATGGCCCGCGGCAGGATACGTTCGTTGGCCATGCCGTAACAGAGCCGCGAGGCCATCATGATGTTGATCAGCGCGGAGTTGGTGACCGCGAACAGTGCGATCAGCGCGAAGAGTCTGGGCGGGAAGTCGATGCCGCCCGCCTTGACGACCTCCAGCAGGGGGCCGCTGGATTTCTCCAGCGTCTCGTAGTCGACGAGCAGCGACGAGACCAGCGCCACCAGGACGTAGATCGTGCCGGTGACCGCGACCCCGATGAAGATGGCCTTCGGGAAGGTGCGGCCCGGGTCCTTGGTCTCCTCGGCCATGTTCACCGAGTCCTCGAAGCCCACGAAGGCGAAGAAGCCGAGCGCCGTGGCCCCCAGCACGCTGGTGATCAGCGCGTACCCGGTGCCGCTCGCCTCGAACTCGCCCAGCCGGGACGGCTGTCCGTCGCCGGACAGCACCGCCCACGCGCCGATCGCGAGGATGATCGCCAGGCCGGTCAGCTCGACCAGCGTCAGGACGACGTTCGTCTTCACCGACTCCGAGACGCCGCGCAGATTGAGCGCGGCCAGTGCGACGACGAACAGGATCGCGACCAGCGTCGCCGGGATCACGTCCGTGAACTCGGCCAGGTAGTCCCCGCTGAAGGCGCGTGCCGCCGCGCTCGCGGACGACAGCCCCGAGCACATCACCATGAACGCGACGATGAAGGTGAGGAAGGGGACCTTGAACGCCTTCTGGGTATAGAGCGCGGCACCGGCGGCCCGGGGGTACTTGCCGACGAGTTCGACGTACGACGCCGCCGTCAGGATCGCGACGACGAAGCCGATCAGGAACGGCAGCCAGAGCGCGCCGCCCACCCTCCCCGCGACCTTGCCGGTGGTGGCGTAGATGCCGGTGCCCAGGATGTCGCCGATGACGAAGAGGATCAGAAGTTTGGGCCCGATGGCACGTTTGAGCGGAGTTTCGAGTTCTGGTGCTTCTGGTGTTTCGGATGTGGTTGCCAAAGGGACCTCCCCCGATGTCATTTGGGGAAGTGTCTGCCCGCCGATACGCCTGTGATGCGTACGACACGGCTCAGGGAGCGAGCAGCGCGTCCGAATGGGCGCCGCCCGACTCGGCGACGATCTCCGCCACCCGCTGAGCGGTCCGTACGGTCGCGAACCGCACCTTCCCGCGCACATCGGTGACGAAGCCGTGGACGCCGGGGCGCGGCAGGCTGTTGTAGCCGTAGTGGTTCGAGAAGTAGTACGCACCGGTGTCCAGCACCGCGATCACATCGCCCTGCTCCAGCAGCGGCAGCGGGCGGTTCTCGGCGAGCAGGTCACCCGCGAAGCAGGCGGGCCCCGCTATGTCCTGCGGTACGGCCGGTCCGTTTTTGGGGCTGCCCCCGGCGTCGTACGCGGCGATCCGCAGCGGCCACGAGATGGGGTCGTAGACAGTACGGGTGGCGACCTGGACGCCCGCGTGGGTGACCGCGATGGGGCGTGCGCCGGCCGTCTTGGCGTACTCGACGCGGGCCAGGATCGTGCCGTGCTTGGCGAGCAGGGAGCGGCCGAACTCGGTGACCAGGCCGTAGCGCCCGTCGAGCAGTCCGGGAACCTCCTCCTTCAGCAGCAGCGCGTACTCGGCGAAGGTCGGCGTGGCCTCGTCGGACGCGAAGTTGACCGGGAGACCGCCACCGATGTCGATGGTGTCGATCTGCCGGCGGCCGGCCGCGGCGTTGATGTCCTCGGCCAGGTCGTACAGGACGCGGATGCCGCGGGCCATCAGGGTCAGGGGTATGCCCTGGGAGCCGGAGTGGGCGTGCAGGCGGGTGAGCCAGGGGCGGTCGGCATACGCGCGTACGACCCACTCGCGGGCGCCGCTGTCGAGCAGTGCGACGCCGAACTTGGAGGTGGCGGTGGCCGTCGACAGGGCGCTGATGGTGCCGCCGCCGACCTGGGGATTGACGCGCAGCCCGATCGGGGAGGCGGTGGCGGCTTCCGATCCGACGAGGGCGTCGATCCTCGCCAGTTCCTGCGGGTTGTCGGCGTTGACCGCGATGCCGAGGGCGAGGGCCTCCCGCAGTTCGGCGGGGGTCTTGGCGGGGGAGTCGAGGACCGTACGCCCGGCCGGCACCCCGGCGGCCCGCGCCAGGGCCAGCTCTCCCGGGCTCGCGACCTCCGCGCCGATGCCCTCGGCGTGCAGCAGCGCGAGTACGGGGACCAGGGGCGCGGCCTTCACGGCGAAGGCGTGCAGCACGGGGGTGCCCGCCGGGGTGACGGCGGCGAAGGCGGCGCGCAGCGCGCTCGCGGAGGCGCGGATCGCGGCCACGTCGAGGAGCGCGGCGACGGGCTCGGCCTCGGTGAGGAGGCCCTGGTCCAGCGCGGCGCGTATGGCCTGATCCCGGCGTTCTGGTGGCATGTGCGCCAGCCAATCATCAGGCGCGCCACCGCGCAGCCGTTGACTAAAACTATTCAGGTCGTCAGGATGTGAATATCTGTGGTCGTAGTCGCGAGGAGGCATCGCCATGTCAGGACCCCGCCCCGTACGGGCAGCGCGCGGTACGGAACTGAGCGCCCTGGGATGGCAGCAGGAAGCCGCCCTCCGCATGCTCCAGAACAATCTCGACCCCGAGGTCGCCGAGCACCCCGACAAACTCGTCGTCTACGGCGGCACCGGCAAGGCGGCCCGCGACTGGCGCTCCTTCGACGCGATGGTGCGCACGCTGCGGACGCTCAAGCAGGACGAGACGATGCTCGTCCAGTCCGGCCGCCCGGTGGGCGTGATGCAGACGCACGAGTGGGCGCCGCGCGTGCTCATCGCGAACTCCAACCTGGTCGGCGACTGGGCGAACTGGGAGGAGTTCCGGCGGCTTGAGCAGCTGGGCCTGACGATGTACGGGCAGATGACGGCGGGCTCGTGGATCTACATCGGCACGCAGGGCATTCTGCAGGGCACGTACGAGACGTTCGCGGCGGTGGCCGCGAAGAAGTTCAACGGCACGCTGGCCGGGACGATCACCCTGACGGCGGGCCTCGGCGGAATGGGCGGCGCGCAGCCGCTCGCGGTGACCATGAACGACGGCGTCGCGATCTGCGTCGACTGCGACCCGCGCGCGATCGAGCGCCGTATCGAACACGGCTACCTGGACGTACGCGCCGACTCCCTGGAGCACGCGCTGCACCTGGCGGTCGAGGCGCGTGACGCGCGCCGCCCGCTCTCCATCGGCCTGCTGGGCAACGCGGCGGAGCTGCTGCCGCGGATGCTGGCGGAGAGCGCGCCGATCGACATCGTGACCGACCAGACCTCGGCCCACGACCCGCTGTCGTATCTGCCGCTGGGCATCGACTTCGACGACATGGCCACGTACGCGGCCGACAAGCCCGCCGACTTCACACAGCGGGCGCGCGAGTCCATGGCCGCGCATGTGGAAGCCATGGTCGGCTTCATGGACGCGGGCGCGGAGGTCTTCGACTACGGGAACTCCATCCGGGGCGAGGCGCGGCTGGCGGGCTACGACCGGGCGTTCGCTTTCCCCGGCTTCGTACCGGCGTACATCCGGCCACTGTTCTGCGAGGGGAAGGGACCGTTCCGGTGGGCGGCCCTGTCGGGCGAGGCGTCGGACATCCACAAGACCGACAAGGCGATGCTGGAGCTCTTCCCGGAGAACGAGTCCCTGCACCGCTGGATCAAGCTGGCGGGCGAGCGCGTGCGCTTCCAGGGCCTGCCGGCGCGTATCTGCTGGCTCGGTTACGGGGAGCGGGACCGCGCGGGCGAGCGCTTCAACGACATGGTGGCGAGCGGCGAACTCGCGGCCCCGCTGGTGATCGGCCGCGACCACCTGGACTGCGGGTCGGTGGCCTCGCCGTACCGCGAGACGGAGGCGATGCTCGACGGCTCGGACGCGATCGCGGACTGGCCGCTGCTGAACGCGATGGTGAATGTGGCGTCGGGGGCGTCGTGGGTGTCGATCCACCACGGGGGAGGGGTCGGCATGGGCCGCTCCCTCCACGCGGGCCAGGTCTCGGTGGCGGACGGCACGAAGCTGGCGGGCGAGAAGATCCGGCGGGTGCTGACGAACGACCCGGGGATGGGCGTCATCCGCCATGTGGACGCGGGCTATGAGGCGGCGGAGTCGGTGGCGGAGGAGAAGGGCGTTCGCGTCCCGATGCGCGAGGGGGACGACGCGTGAGCGCGCGCGATACGGCTGGGGCTCGCGCGGAAGGCGCGGTGCCGGTGCCGTCGGCGGAGTCCGCGGATGTGGGTTCCGTGACGGGGAGCCGGGTAGCTCGGGCCTGCGCGGAAGGTGCGGTGCCGGTGCCGTCGGCGGAGTCTGCGGGTGCGGGTGCGGGTGCGGGTGCGGGTGCGGGTGCGGGTTCCGTAACGGGGAGCCGGGCAACCAGGACCTCCGCGGCGGGTTCGGCGGCGGAGTCTGCCGGTGTCGGCAGCGGTTACGGGCCCAGCAGCCCGGCGACCAGCGGGGCCTCGGCCGTGCCGTCTGCGCCGTCTGCGCCGGCCGCGCAGGGCGAAGCCCGAGGCGTCGGCCGGTCCGCCGTCCGGGCACGCACCGAAGGCGGCGTATCCGGTCCCGCTTCCGAGGGTCCGGGAGCCCAGCCCTCAGCGTCGGGAGACTCCTTCCACCGCATGTGGCGGGACCTCGCCCCCATCGGCCGCGACGCCGCCACCCACGGCTACCGCCGCCACGCCTGGACCGGCGCCGACGCCGACTGCCGCGCCTGGTTCCGCGACCAGGCGACCGCCCGCGGCCTCACCTACGAGCTCGACCGCAACGGCAACCAGTGGGCCTGGCTCGGCGACCCCGAGGGCCGCGACGCCGTCGTCACCGGCTCGCACCTCGACTCTGTCCCGGACGGCGGCGCCTTCGACGGGCCGCTCGGCGTCGTCTCGTCCTTCGCCGCGCTCGATGAACTCCGCCGCAGGGGAGCGGAGTTCACCAAGCCCCTCGCCATCGCCAACTTCGGCGACGAGGAAGGCGCGCGTTTCGGCCTCGCCTGCGTTGGCTCGCGCCTCACCTCCGGGCAGCTGACGCCACAGCAGGCGGCCGAGCTCCGGGACGCGGACGGCGTCACCCTCCCCCAGGCCATGGAGCGCGCCGGATACGACCCCTCGCGCATCGGCCCCGACCGCGACCGCCTCGCGCGCATCGGCGCGTTCGTGGAACTGCACGTCGAGCAGGGCCGCGCCCTGGACCTCACCGGCCACTCCGTCGGCATCGCCAGCGCCATCTGGCCGCACGGCCGCTGGCGGTTCGACTTCCACGGCGAGGCCAACCACGCGGGCACGACACGGCTCGCCGACCGCCGCGACCCGATGCTGACGTACGCGGAGACGGTCCTCGCGGCCCGCCGCGAGGCGGAACTCGCGGGCGCGGTCGCCACGTTCGGCAAGATCTCGGTCGAGCCGAACGGCGTCAACGCCATCCCCTCGCTCGTACGCGGCTGGCTGGACTCCCGCGCCGCCGACCAGGCCACCCTCGACACGGTCGTCGCCGCGATCCAGCAGGCCGCGAAGGGCCGGGCCGAGCGTGACGGCGTCGATCTGAACGTCGTCCGCGAATCGTTCACCCCGGTGATCGAGTTCGAGCACGCGCTGCGCGACGAGCTGAACACCATCCTGGGCGGCGACCTCCCGGTCCTCGGCACGGGCGCGGGACACGACGCCGGGATTCTGTCCGGCTCGATTCCGACCGCGATGCTGTTCGTACGGAACCCCACCGGCGTCTCGCACTCCCCGGCGGAGTTCGCCGAGGAAGACGACTGCGTGGCCGGGGTGCTGGCGCTCGCCGACGTACTGGAGGGGCTGGCGTGCGGATGACGTACTGGGCCGAGCACGCCTGGCTGGGCGAGCGGGTCGAGCCGGGCGTGGCCCTCGACGTGACGGACGGCCGGATCACGGCGGTACGGACGGGGGCCGAGGCCCCGACCCCGGGCGCGACGGTGCTGCGCGGCCTGACCATCCCGGGGCTGGCCAACAGCCACAGCCACGCCTTCCACCGGGCCCTGCGCGGCACGACGCAGGTAGGCGCCGGGACATTCTGGACGTGGCGGGAGGCGATGTACGAGGTCGCGTCCCGGCTGACCCCGGACACGTACTTCTCGCTCGCGCGGGCGACGTACGCGGAGATGGCGCTGGCGGGGATCACGGCGGTGGGCGAGTTCCACTACCTCCACCACGCCCCCGGGGGCGTCGCGTACTCCGACCCGAACGCGATGGGCGAGGCGCTGATCGCAGCGGCGGCGGAGGCGGGCATCCGGATCACGCTGCTCGACACGGCGTATCTGTCCGCCGGTTTCGGCGAGCCGCCCAACCGTCATCAGCTGCGCTTCTCCGACACCACGGCGCAGGCGTGGGCGGAGCGGGCCGCGCTGCTGAAGGACGGCGACCAGGTCCGTATCGGCGCGGCGATCCACTCCGTACGGGCGGTGCCGGCGGGGGAGCTGAGCACGGTGGCCGAGTGGGCGGCGGCCCGCCGAGCCCCTCTCCACGTCCACCTCTCCGAGCAGACGGCGGAGAACGACGCGTGCATGGCGGCCCACGGGTGCACCCCCACCCGCCTGCTCGCCGACCACGGCGTGCTCGGCCCCCGCACGACGGGCGTCCACAACACCCACCTGACGGACCTGGACATCGCCCTGCTCGGCGGAACGGCGACCGGCACCTGCATGTGCCCGACGACGGAACGCGACCTGGCGGACGGCATCGGCCCCGCCGCGGCGCTCCAGCGCGCGGGCTCCCCGCTGTCGCTCGGCAGCGACAGCCACGCGGTCATCGACCTTCTGGAGGAGGCCCGCGCCCTGGAACTCAACGAACGCCTGCGCACCCGCACCCGGGGCCACTGGACGGCGGCGGCCCTCCTCCGCGCGGCGACGGCGGACGGCCATGCGGCGCTGGGCTGGCCGGAGGCGGGCCGCATCGAGTCGGGCGCGCTCGCGGACTTCACGACGGTGGCACTGGACTCGGTACGGACGGCGGGCCCGGGGCCCGGGCTGGGGGCGGAGACGGTGGTGTTCGCGGGGGCGGCGGCGGATGTACGTCACACGGTTGTCGGGGGCCGTCATATCGTTCGGGACGGAGCGCACGCGCTGGTGGCCGACGTGCCGTCGGCGCTCGCGTCATCGATTGCGGCCCTGCGCGGATGACGTGCGGTCCCGGACACCGCGAGAGGGCTCGCCCAGGCTCGTCTACAAGAGCCAAAAAACAACGGCCAAGAAATTCGGTCGGTGATGTCGAGAACCCGTGATCGGCTCCGTCCCCGTAGTGAAGGCGACCACAATGGGTCGCATCAGCACCGAGGAGAAAACGATGGCCAAGTACTTGCTGCTCAAGCACTACCGCGGCGCCCCGGCTGCGGTCAACGACGTGCCCATGGAGAAGTGGACGCCGCAGGAGATCTCGGACCACGTGCAGTACATGAGCGACTTCGCGGCCCGGCTTGAGGGGACCGGGGAGTTCGTCGACGGTCAGGCGCTCGCCCCCGAGGGAACATGGGTCCGGTACGACGGCGAGGGCCGCCCGCCGGTCACCGACGGACCGTTCGCCGAGACCAAGGACCTCATCGCCGGCTGGATGGTGATCGACGTCGACAGCTACGAGCGCGCCGTCGAGCTGGCCGGCGAGCTGTCCGCGGCTCCGGGTGCGGGTGGGAAGCCGATCCACGAGTGGCTCGAGCTGCGCCCGTTCTACGGCGTGTCGCCCACGATCACGGAGTGACCTCTTAGATGAACGAGGCCCTGCTCCGGAGCCTCACACCGAGCGTGCTCGGGATCCTCGTCCGCCGCGGAGCCGACTTCGCGGCGGCCGAGGACGCCGTGCAGGACGCGCTGGTCGAGGCGGTCCGCGTCTGGCCGGCCGACCAGCCGCGGGATGCGAAGGGCTGGCTGGTCACCGTGGCCTGGCGCAAGTTCCTCGACCAGGCCCGGGCGGACACCTCCCGCCGCCGGCGTGAGGACCGCCTGGACGAGGAGCCGGCGCCCGGGCCCGCACCCGCGGTCGACGACACGCTCCAGCTCTGCTTCCTGTGCGCCCACCCCTCACTGACACCGTCGTCCGCGGTCGCGCTCACGCTGCGCGCCGTCGGCGGGCTGACCACCCGCCAGATCGCCCAGGCCTACCTGGTACCCGAGGCGACCATGGCGCAGCGCATCAGCCGGGCCAAGCGCACCGTCTCCGGCGTGCGCTTCGACCAGCCCGGCGACGTCGCCACCGTCCTGCGCGTCCTCTACCTGGTCTTCAACGAGGGCTACTCCGGAGACGTCGACCTCGCCGCCGAAGCCATCCGCCTCACTCGCCAGCTCACCGCCGCCATCGACCACCCCGAGGTGGCGGGACTGCTCGCCCTCATGCTGCTCCACCACGCCCGCCGCACCGCCCGGACCGCGCCCGACGGCAGCCTGGTGCCGCTCGCCGAGCAGGACCGAAGCCGGTGGGACACCAAGTCGATCGCCGAGGGCGTCGAGATCCTGCAGGCGGCCCTGGCCCGCGACCGGCTGGGCGAGTTCCAGGCCCAGGCCGCCATCGCGGCACTCCACGCCGACGCGCCCACCGCCGAGGAGACCGACTGGGTGCAGATCGTCGAGTGGTACGACGAGCTCGCGGCCCTGACCGACAGCCCGGTCGTCCGGCTCAACCGGGCGGTGGCCCTCGGCGAGGCCGACGGACCACGCGCCGGCCTGGCCGCGCTCGCGGCGCTGGACGACTCACTGCCCCGCCACGCCGCGGTGGCGGCCTACCTCCACGAGCGCGACGGCGACCTGGCGACGGCGGCACGGCTGTACGCCGAGGCAGCCCACAAGGCACCCAACCTCGCCGAACGCGACCACCTGACACGCCAGGCCGCCCGGCTCAACGCCCGCCGGGGGAGCGCACGTGGTGCGAGACTGCCTTGACCTGCTGCGTTACCGCCACTGTCGCTGGCGTAGGGGGAGGACCTGAGTGGGGGTAAGCCCGCCGCAGCGCACCCCGCACCCCGCAGGCAGGCGCCCGCGCCCGTTCCCCCGCACAGAGGAACCCATGACCACCACCCTCATCACCAACATCCGCACCCTCGTCACCAACGACCCCGACCTCGGCGACGGCACCCCCCTCGGCCTCCTCCACCACGCCGCCGTCCTCATCGACGGCCCCCGCATCGCCTGGGTCGGCCCAGCCGGCACCGCCCCCGCCGCCGACACCGCCTACGACGCCGACGGCCGCGCCGTCATCCCCGGCTTCGTCGACTCCCACTCCCACCTCCTCTTCGCGGGCGACCGCACCGAGGAGTTCAACGCCCGCATGTCCGGCCGCGCCTACTCCGCCGGCGGCATCCGCACCACCGTCGCGGCGACCCGCGCCGCCACCGACGACGAGCTGAGCGCCAACGTCGCGAGATACGTGGCCGAGGCCCTCCGCCAGGGCACCACCACCTTCGAGACCAAGTCCGGCTACGGACTGACCGTCGAGGACGAAGCCCGCGCCCTGCGGATCGCCGCGCGTCATACCGACGAGGTCACCTACCTCGGCGCCCACATCGTCCCGCCCGACTACGCCGACGACCCCGCCGCGTACGTCGCGCTCGTCACCGGCGAGATGCTGGACGCCTGCGCCCCGTACGCCCGTTGGATCGACGTCTTCTGCGAGCAGGGCGCCTTCGACGGCGACCAGGCCCGCGCGATCCTCACCGCGGGCAAGGCGAAGGGCCTGCACCCCCGCGTCCACGCCAACCAGCTCACGTACGGCCCCGGCGTGCAGCTCGCCGTCGAGCTCGACGCCGCTTCCGCCGACCACTGCACCCACCTCACCCAGCAGGACGTCGACGCGCTCGCGAGCGGGAACACCGTCGCCACGCTGCTCCCCGGCGCCGAGTTCTCCACCCGCGCCGAGTGGCCGGACGCCCGCCGCCTCCTCGACGCGGGCGTGACCGTGGCGCTCTCCACGGACTGCAACCCGGGCTCGTCCTTCACCTCCTCCGTCCCCTTCTGCATCGCCCTGGCGGTACGGGACATGAAGATGACCCCGGACGAAGCGCTCTGGTCCGCGACGGCGGGCGGCGCGGCGGCCCTGCGGCGTACCGACATCGGGCGCATCACACCGGGCGCCCGCGCCGACCTCGCGGTGCTCGACGCGCCGAGCCATGTCCACCTGGCGTACCGGCCGGGCGTACCGCTCATCACGGATGTGTGGCGGCAGGGCGAGAAGTGTCAGCGGCAGCCGGGTCAGCTGGGCCGCGCGGGCGGCACCGGCGGCGGGCTCTGATCACGCTGTGGCTCGGCCGACTCCTCCTCGACCATCCGCAGGAACCGGCTCCGGTCCTCCTCGGACCGCCAGGCGCGCAGCTCCAGCTCGGCATGCCCGTCCCTGCACTTGCCGAAGGTGAGCTTGAGACGCTTCTGGATCCGTTCCAGCAGGTCCTGCCACCACGACGGCATCGAGGCGTCCGAGTCGTTGGCGAAGGCCACCAGCCGCGCGCTGTAGAGGGCGGTGAGCTCCTCCACGGCAAACCCGTGACGCCACCAGCACGGCCTGATGTACTGCTGCATACCGTGCCGCTCCACGAGTTCGGTGACGAACTCGTCCAGTTCCAGCCAGGCCGCCCGGCGCTGCTCGCCGGTCAGAGTCTCCCAGCGGATCGGCTTCGGCTTGCCTCCGAAGGGCGGCGGCAGGGGCGGCGGCGGTGCGGCGGGCCGGGCCTCAAAAGTGTCCATACGGTCGTTGAGATGTGTCTCGACTCGCTCGATGTACTGCACGAGATAGTCGATCGACTCCTGCTGCGTCTGAATCAGGCCGACCAGCCGCTGTGTCTCGTCAGCGGCTTCCGTGGCTCCCGTGGCTTCCGGCATCGGCTGTTCTCCAATCCACGTCGAGTACGTACACGTCCGAATCGACCCGTCCCACGACGGTTCCCGTCTCCGGCACCGTGCAGACGTACGTCTCTTCCGGAAACGCGATGTTGTCGAGGCACTGACCCGAGGCCAGATCCCAGACGGGGACCACCGAATCCCCACTGGCCATCGCGATGTCGCGCCCCCGCATACGGCACGCGGACACGGAAGTGAACTCCCCCGCCCGATGTCCCCGCAGTGCCCGCACCCGTACACCGCGCTCCAGATCCCACAGCGCGGCGTTCCCGTCCAGGTCCGCGCTCACGGCGGTCACGGGACCGGGCAGCGAGGTCAGCGCGAGGCCGAAGGTGTCGGCCGAGAACCGGCCGGGCAGCGCCCTTCCGGTGCCCCGGGCCAGATCCCACACACGGATTTCGGCGTCGAGACTGGTGGTGGCGGCAAGGTGCTCGCCGCGTTCGGACACCGCGCAGACGACGCGGTCCACGTAGTCATTGTGGCCCTCCAGCACATGGAGTTCCTCGCCGGTCGTCACATCCCAGGCGATCGCGGTGCCGTCGCTGCTCGTCGTCACACAGACCGTGGGCGCGCTTTGGCAGACACCGATGCGCCAGATCGGGTACGCGTGACTGATGAGGCTGTGCACCTCTTCGCCGTGCTGAGGGTCCCAGACCATCACCGTGTGGTCGTCGCCGCCCGTGATGAGCAACGGCCGGCCGGGTTCCACCTCGCTGCACACCACAGAGGTGACCCGCTCCGTGTGTCCGCTCAGCACATGCAGCGCGTCGCCGGTCTCCGCGTCCCAGAGCCAGACGGTCGGATCCCCGCCCACAGCGGCGATGACGGGCCGCCCGCTCACCTCAGTGGTCTCGATCTCGTAAATGGCGTCGTCCGGGCCGGTCAGCACCCTCAGCAGCGCCCCCGTGCGCAGGTCCCACACGCGTACTTCGGCGTCCTCGCCGCAACTGACGAGGGCGTCTCCGGTGGCGAGCCGGACCGTCGTGACATCGTAGACACGGCCGTCATGGCCGGGCCTTCCCCGGCCTCCGGTCGCCCAGCGGGGCCGCAGCGTCAGCGGCGGCTCGGCAGGCGGGTCGATGAGGGCGGCGACGAGAGAGGGCATGCCATGCTGCGCCCCGGTGAAGGCCAGCAGCTGCCTGCGAGTCCGTCCGTCGGACGTACGCAGCCGGGACACCGCCGCCCGGTAGACGCGGGCCTGCCTGCGGGTGATGGGAGAACCCATACGCTGCGGGTCCACCAGCGGCAGCAGGACCGCCGGGTCGGCGTGGACCAGGAACTCCGGATCGGCGAGCAGCTGTTCCAGCCTGCTGCCCCGGTCGGGCGCCGTGCTGCCGGGCGGCGAGGGCACGGGCGCCGCATGGCCGACCGCCTCGCCGCGGTGCCGGTTCGACAGCCACTGGGGCTGTCGGTCACCCTGCGGTTCCGACTCGCTGCGGACCGCATGAGCCGCGATGTACTTGCGGGTGTACGCGGAGGCGCCGGCCCAGTCCGTGCCGTCGACGGTACGGCGCAGCCGCGAATGCAGCACCCTCGTGAAGGCGGCGTGAATGGCCGCCGGGTCCAGGTCGTCCTGCTCCCGCAGCCACTCCCCGAGAGCCTCGTGGTAGAGGCTGTAGACGGAGCCGCCGTCCTCGACGGTGTCGACCACATAGGAGCCCGCGGCTTTCATGAGCCAGCGGATGTCGTCCTCGCTGTACGGAGTGGAGGACAACTCCGAGGCGAGGCGCGGCCAGATGTCCTCGAAGGGCAGGCCCTGCCCTTCGTGGTGGGCGAGGGGCCTGAGCAGGTCTATGGCCCGCTGCCGCTGGTCGCCGAGGCGTTCCAGGTCCGTGCGCATCGCCCGGCCGGCGTGACGCGGCAGGGCGGCACGCCACCGGGAGTCGTGAGGATCGGGGATCACGGGGTCCGAGGCGAGCCTCAGACTGGTCATCCGGGCCACCAGGAACGAATGGCCGGCCGCTCTGGCGATGGCCTCGGCGACCGCCGCCGCGGTGGCCGTCGGGACCGAGTCCGAAGCGTAGGGGCTGTCGGGTGAACTGTCCCTGAGCCCTTGCAGGGCGTAATTCTTGAGCGCCTTGAAATCCGCGTACTTCTCCGCGTCCAGATCGATGACGTTTTCCGCGCTCTGCCGGGACAGTTTGAAGACCGGCAGCAGGTGCGGACGTGTGCCGACGATGAGCCGGACGCGGCCGTGAGAGTGAATCGCGAGATTCAGGAGCAGGTTCTCGCACAGCTCGTAGGGCGCCGCCGACTCGTCGAGCGCGTCGACGATGACGGTCAGCGGGCGTTCCCGGTCGCGCAGGCGGTCGATGAGCTGGCGTACGGTCTTCGCCTCCACGCCGGCGGCTGCGGCAATTCCCTGAAGCACCTGCCCCGACTGCTGGTTCTTGGCGTAGATGACGGTGTCGACGCTGCCGACCGCGAAGGTGTCCGCGGACAGTCCCAGCCGCCGCAGCGGCACGGCGGGGCGGTGCTGGGCATCCGTCACCGAGGCGACCATCCCCAGCAGAGCCGACTTCCCCGACCCCGGATCCGCCGTGATCGCGAGCAGCGGCCTGTCGGGGGACGGGTTGCGGAGCCATTCCGCGATGTCGTCCTGCGCCTGCTGCCGCCCCTCGAACCACCAGCCGCCGTCCGAGTCGGGGGAGGCCTTGGCCTTCGGCCGAAGATGCTTCTGGTATTCGAGCTGCCGCTCCTCCTGCTGCCTCTTGCGTTCGCGCACGTGCTGCATATGCAGGTCGAGACCGGTGAGTTCGGGGTCGTACCGGGGGTTGGGAAAGAAACGGGTGCTGTGCAGATCACCGAACGCCCGGCACTGCTGCTCGCCCGGGCCGCAGTTCGCGTTCATCCGGTCGACCAGGGTGTTGATCATCAGGTACTCGGGGCCGTGTCCCGCTGTGGCGCGGTCCTCGACCGCCGCACGGAGCCGGGCGGGGAACACGCCGGGCCTGGCGACATCGCCCACCCGAGCTGAGTTCATGACCACGACAGTGCGGTCCGGTTCGCCCATCCCGGCGAGATTGGCCTCGGTATGGGCCGCAGCCATCAGTGCGTTTCCGCCGCGAGCCGCGTAGCAGCAATCGAACATCAGGAGCAGATTGCGGACCTTGGTCCCGCGCAGCATGTCCGCCGCGAGACTCTCCGTGGATACGGAGGTGCCGCTGATGTCGCCGTGAACGGTGTCCTGCATCAGCAGCCGGTGCCCATGGGGACCCTCCCCCGGATCTCCGTGGGTGCCGATGTAGACGGCGACGCAGTCCTCCGCGGTGAGGTCTGGAGAGCGGCACACCTTTTTCAGCTGATCCTCAAGCTCCGCCTTCGACGGATTGAGACCGAGGCCGAGGAACAGCTGATAGCGGAGCCGTTCCGTGAAGAGGCGCACTATGTCCTCGCGGGCCGCCGCCAGCCCGGGCAGATCCCAGTCGCGCCACCGCCCGAAGGTGGTCACCGCCGTCGCGAGCAGGTATCTCCTGCCGCCCGGGTTCTCCGCGTTCTCCGCCTGCTCAGCCATCGAGGCCTCCGGCGATCGCGGTACCGGTCATGGCGTCGCAGAGATACGCGGTCGCGTCGTGCGCATGGCTTCCGTTGTGCACGACGCGCCCGTGTACGACCTGGCCCAAGGGCTGCCCGAAGACGGTGTGCAGGTTCTTCCGTAACGCGACCACGTCGCCCTGGTCGACCACATTGGTCCACTGGAATCCGGCAGCACTGCCGGGCCACTGGACCTTTCCGGTGTCCCGTACGGGCTGAAGGTGATCGAGGATCAGACGCGGAATCCCCAGCGGCGATCCGAGGGTCACGAACGCGCGCACGTGGTGGCCGCCCGCGCTTCGTGCGAGTGAGCAGAGGGTCTCGTACGCGGCGATGGATCCCAGCGAGTGTGCGATCACCACGCGCGTGTCCGGCCCGATCAGGGCGCGCAGGCGGCTCTGGACCTGCTCGCGCAGACTCTCGCGGTCGGGCGTCCCGGGTTCGAGCAAGTAGCGGCTGACCTGCTTGAGGTCGTACAGGAGGGAGCGGAGCGCCAGACCGGAGAAGAACGATGACGAGGCCAGCGCGAGCAGGGCGGCCTGTACGCGTGAGGGGACGCGGGCCATCGTGTTCGCCCCGGGAGGAGGCACCCGCTCGTCCACTGCGGCAGCCTCCGCCCACCAGGCCAGCAGAATTTCCTCTTCCAGCCCTTCTTCGACGTCCTGGGCGGTGAAGGGTGGATCCGCGACGTCCATGGTGTGCCCCGGCGGGCGGAAGAGATCACCGTAGAAGGCCATCCCGACATCGGCATCGGACAACGGCGCGCTTCTGCCCGCACGCGTCAACCCGTCATGCAGGGCGGGCAGCCATTCCCGCAGCAGCAGCTCTTCGCCGAGATACTGCTTCCCCACCCCATGGACACAGACCACACGAGCCACTGAGCCCCCTCATTGCCTCTCGTTGCCCCTCGCCCTGTTCAAGGGCAAGTGTTGGGCAGTCAGAAGGAGGCACGCAATAGCGGTACCGCCCGCGCGAGGAGGGAACGTTTGCACGAGGAGCGCGGGTGTCAGGCGCTGGACCAGCGCTGGTTGTCCCGGCCGTTGCATTCGAAGAGGACGACGGCAGTGCCGCTCGCGCCCCCGAAGAGGTCGGCGCATTTGCCCGACTGATCGGCCATCAGCGTGACGCCCGACAGGTGGAATCGCTGGCCCGCCGCGCCGTTGCAGGCGGCGAGTCCGATCGGGGTGCGGTCGGCGGTCTTGCCGCCCTCGACGCTCATGCACATCGCCCCGATCCGCAGGGTCCCGCCTGTCGCGACCCAGCTCTGCCCCGTCGAGGCGGCACAGGGCTGGACGGTCAACTGCGCGCTCGCCCCGCCCGACCCGCCGCTCAGGCACTTGCCGCCCGCTTCGACGGCCAGTCGCTGCCCGGACGGAGCTTTGGGCGAGGCAGAGCTTGTGCCTGTGCCCGTGCCCGTTGCCGGGCCGCCCGCCGGTTTCTTGTTCTTCCCGGCCTTGTCACCCGAAGCCGCCGTGGAACCGGTCGGGGTCGCGGCCGGGCTGGAGGTGGAGGAGGTGAGATCGCCGTCGGCGCTGACGGACGGTGCCGGGGAGGCGCTATCGGTGGCGGACGGGGCGACCTCCTCGGGCCGGACCTTGTCGGCCTCTCCCGCGTACTCGCTCGTATCGGCGTCCTTGTTCCCTGCACCGCTGATCACCACGCCCGCCCCGGCCAGCAGTGCGACAGCGCACAGGGCGGCGACGGCCCACAGCCGGCGGCGCTTGGGGGACTTCTCGCCGACCGCGGGCCCTGTGTCGTTTGCCGGAGCCGCTGCCGGTGGCGCCGAGGGCTTCTCGAAGGGTGACCACGTGGTTTTGCCGCGTCGCCGTTCCGCTGTGCCGCCCGATGATCGGCTGATGTCGGACTGATGTGCCGCGCTGGCCCGGGCCAGCGCGGCACGGGCAGCCGCCAGGCGCACCGCCTCGCGCGCTGACTCAGCTGATTCGTCGGTGGGGGGTCGGTCCGGCATGGGGGTAATGCTCCTTCGGCAGTTGATCTCATCGTCAGTCTGCCAGCGCCCAAGTGCGGTTCCTCATTCGGCGCGCCGCCCCATGCCGGCGTCAACGCTTCGCGGCATCACGGGGATTCGTGCCGTCCCACTCCGCCAACCCGTGCGCAATGCCGGCGCCGGCCGGTCCGGCGCTCGTGGCCGGGCAGGTCCAGCCGCCCGTCGGCCCACAGCCGGTGCATCGCCGAAAACCCGGACGGGTCGGCCAGACCGATTGAGTACGGTGGGCCACCCCGGACAGAGAGGCCCACCCGCGTGCACCCACCTGCCCCCGAGATGGTCCACGTTCCCGCCGGCGCCGTGGACCTCCGGGACGACCGGCGCGGTACCCGCTGGCGGACCGAGATCGCGCCCTTCCGGCTCGGCCGGTACCCCGTCACGGCAGCGCAGCTCGATCCCTCCGCGAGCGGAGCCCTGCCCGCGACCAACGTCAGCTGGCTCGATGCGGTCGACCTGTGCAACAGCATCTCGGCCCGGTCCGGACTGGACCAGGCCTACTCCCGCGACCCGCGGAGCGGGGAAGTCACCTGCGACTGGGCGTCCAACGGCTACCGCCTGCCGACCGAGGCGGAATGGCAGTACGCCTGCAAGGCGGGCACCAGCGGATACCGGTACGGCGAGATCGACGGCATCGCCTGGTACGCGGACAACTCCGACGGCCATGTCCACGACGTCGGCGGCAAGGCCCCCAACCCCTGGGGGCTGCACGACATGCTCGGCAACATCTGGGAGTGGTGCTGGGACCTCTACGACGAGGAGATCTACGGCTCCTACCGCATCTTCCGCGGCGGCGGCTGGGCCGAGTCGACGCGCGGCTGCGGCGCCTCCGTGCGCCGCCGCAGCCACCCCTCCTTCGCCATCGACGACCTCGGTTTCCGACTCGCTCAAACCGTTCAAACCGTTTCACCGGAGCCGTCCACGCCTGTCACAGTGGATCGATGAAGACCATCGGGCTCATCGGCGGCATGAGCTGGGAATCCAGCGCGGAGTACTACCGGCTGCTCAATGAACTCGTACGCGACCGGCTCGGCGGCCTGCACTCCGCCAAGTGCATCCTCCACTCCGTCGACTTCGCCGACATCGAGGCGCTCCAGGCCGCCGGGGAGTGGCAGCGCGCCGGTGAGATCCTCGCCGAGGCCGCCCGAGGGCTTCAGGTCGCCGGCGCCGACCTGATGCTGCTCTGCACCAACACCATGCACAAGGTCGCCGGGCAGGTCGAGGCCGCCGTCTCCGTACCGGTGCTGCACCTCGCCGACGCGACCGCCGATGCCGTACGGGCAGCGGGGCTCGTCCGGGTCGGGTTGCTCGGGACCGCGTTCACGATGGAGCAGGCCTTCTACCGGGACCGGCTGGCCGGGCACGGCATCGAGGTGCTCACGCCCGGTGCGCAGGAGCGCGCCCTGGTGCACCGGGTGATCTACGAAGAGCTGTGCGTCGGTGTCGTACGGGAGGAGTCCCGCGCCGCGTACCAGGACGTCATCGGCAGTCTCGTCACCGCCGGGGCCGAAGGCATCGTGCTCGGGTGCACCGAGATCGAGCTCCTCATCGGGGAACAGGACAGCCCGGTGCCCGTCTTCCCGACGACCCGGCTGCACGCCGAAGCCGCCGTGGCCGCCGCGCTGGACGCGCGCTAGGCGCCCTGGACGAGCGCTGGGCGCACAGGCCCGCTCTGAGCGCGTATCCGTACGTGCCCGTTCTTCACGGATCGGTCACAAATGGGTGATGCTCCCTACCCTGTCGGGATTTCAGCCGGTAGCTTCCCGCCCTGAGGAAGGCCATGGGGGAGCAGCGGGGGGTCGAGTTGAGCGGTGTACACATTCGCGTGGTGAAACCGGACGAGCTGAGCGAAGTGGAGACAGAGGTCTGGCGGGAACTGCGCGCCAAGACCGGCGCGCCCGCCAGTCCCTTCATGGAACCGGAGTTCACCCTCGCCGTCGGCCGCGTGCGGCCCGCGGCCAAGGTGGCGGTGCTGTGTGAGGACGGCGAGCCCGTCGGTTTCTTCCCGTACGAACGAGGGCGGCTGGGCCACGGACGTGCGATCGGTCTCGGCGTCTCCGACTGCCAGGGCGCCGTACTGAGCTCCGGCCTGAAGACGACAGCCCGCGAACTGCTGCGCGCCTGCGGCCTGTCCGCGTGGGAGTTCGACAACCTCGAAGCCGGGCAGGACGTGTTCCTGCCGGGCGCGGCCGAGGAGTCCGCCTCTCCCGTGATCGACGTCGGCGAGGGCTACGCGGCGTACGAAGAGGTCCTGCGCGCGCAGTCGCCGAAGTTCCTGCGGACGACCCTGGCCAAGGAGCGCAAACTGGGCCGACAGGTGGGCAAGGTGCGGTTCGTCTTCGACGAGCGCGACCCGGCGGCCCTGCGCGCGCTCATGGAGTGGAAGTCCGCGCAGTACCGCAGGACCGGCCGCCGGGACCGCTTCGCGCAGGAGTGGATCACCACCCTGGTCCGCCTCCTGCACGAGACGCGGACCCCGGGCTGCTCCGGGGTGCTGTCCGTGCTGTACGTCGGCGACCGGCCGGTCGCCGCGCACTTCGGGCTCCGCTCGCGCACCGTGCTGTCCTGCTGGTTCCCGGCGTACGACCCCGAGTTCGCCAAGTACTCGCCGGGGCTGATCCTGCATCTGCGGATGGCCGAGTCCGCCGCCGCGGAGGGCATCGGGATGCTGGATCTGGGGCGCGGCGCCGCGGAGTACAAGGACGCGCTGAAGACCGGGGAACTGCGGGTCCACGAGGGCTCCTCGGTGGTGCCGGGGGCGCGGGCCACGCTGTACTGGCTGAGCCGTGAGCCCGCGCGGCACGCACACCGTTTCGTACGCAGCAGGCCGCGGCTGGCCGGGTACGCCCAGCGGGCGCTGAACCACGTGGGCAAGGTGCGGGGCTCCAACCGACAGCGGGGATGAGGGGATCACATGGACGAGATACAGGTAGCCGAACTCGACCTGGACGGCCCCGACGGCGCCGTCCTCCACTTCGGCCCCGCCCCCGGCGGCGGCCCGCCCGTCCGGGACGGCGGTGACGTCTACGCCCTCGTCCGCCTCCGCGGCCGTCCCGCCGCGACCGTCGTCTGCCGGGTGCCGCCCGGCGAGGACCCCGCCCGTGTTGTCGCCGCGACCGCCCGCGCCACACTCGCGCACGACCTTACGTACGACCTCACGTACGACCGGGAACCCGCGCCGGTCATCCCGGCCGAACTGCCTCGTACGAGCATCGTCGTCGCCACCCGCGAGCGCGCCGATCAGCTGGCCCGCGCCCTGGACTCGCTGCTCGCCCAGGACCACCCGGACTTCGAGCTCGTCGTTGTCGACAACGCGCCCGCCACCAGCGCCACCTACGACCTCGTCGCGAACAAGTACGGCGAGCGCGTCCGGTACGTCCGCGAGCCCGTGCCCGGCCTCGCCGTCGCCCACAACCGGGGCATCGCCACCGCCGACGGCGCGGTCATCGCCTTCACCGACGACGACGTGATCGCCGACCCGCACTGGCTCACCGCGCTCACCATGTCCTTCGCCACCGACCCCGGCCTGGGCTGCGCCACCGGCCTGATCCTGCCCGCCCGGCTGCGCACGACCGCGCAGATCCTGCTGGAGAGCCACGGCGGCTTCGCCAAGGGCTTCACCACCCGCCAGTACGACCCGGCGCACCCGCCCGCCGGTGAACCGCTCTTCCCGTTCACCGCGGGCAGCTTCGGCTCCGGCGCGAACATGGCCTTCCGGGCCACGGTCCTGCGCGAGATCGGCGGCTTCGACCCCGCCACCGGCACCGGCACGCCCGCCAGGGGCGGCGACGACCTGTACGCGTTCGTCAGCGTCCTTACCGCCGGGCACCGGCTGCGCTACACCCCCGACGCGCTGGTCTGGCACCACCACCGGGAGAGCTGGCGGGACCTGACGAACCAGGCGTACGGATACGGGGCCGGGCTCACCGCGTATCTCACCGCCGTACTGGTACGCAGGCCCGCCCTGCTGCCCGCGCTGCTGCGCAAGCTCCCGGCCGGCCTCGCCCACGCCCGCTCGATCACCGCCCACCGCGAGGCGGGCGGCGGCGCCGTGCCCGGCGCGCACGGGGCGCAGGACCATCCCTGGCCGCGTCACCTCTCCCGGCTGGAGCGGCGCGGGATGCTGGCGGGCCCGCTCGGGTACGCGAAGGCGCGACGGCGGGTGCGCGGACTGCCGCTGCCATGGAACGAAAGAAGCGAAAGAAACGAAAGAAACGAGAGGTGAATGGAACGGATACCGGTACTGCTCTACCACGCGGTGACGGACGATCCGCCCGGCTGGATCGCCGAATTCTCCGTGACGCCGAAGGAGTTCGGCGCCCAGCTGGACGCGATCGTGGCGACCGGGCGCGCCCCGGTCACCGTCGGCGCGCTCGTGGACCACCTCGCGGGCCGCGCCCCGCTGCCGCCCCGGCCCGTCGTCCTCACCTTCGACGACGGCTTCGCCGATCTGCCGGGACCCACCGCCGAGGCACTGGCGTCCCGCGCGCTGCCCGCCACCGCGTATCTCACCACGGGGGCCATCACCCCGGGCGGGCACAGCCTCCTGCCGCCCGCGCCGATGATGACGCTCTCCCAGGTGCCGTTACTGGCGCAGTACGGAATGGAGGTGGGCGCCCACACGGTCACCCACCCGCAGCTCGACACCCTCCCCGCCGCCGCGCTCCGCCGCGAACTGCGCGAGCCCAAGGCGGTGCTGGAGGACGTACTCGGCCACGAGGTGACGCATCTGGCCTATCCGCACGGCTACAACAGCCGGGCCGTGCGCAGGGCCGTCGCCGACGCGGGCTACGCGTCGGCGGTCGCGGTCCGGCACGCGCTGAGCTCCGGGACGGACGAGGCGTACCGCATCGCCCGCCTCATCCTGCGCCGCGGTCATACGGTCGCGGACATCGAGGCATGGATGGACGGGCGTGGCGCCCCGGTCGCGCCGTTTCCCGACTCGCTGCCGACGGTCGGCTGGCGGCTGTACCGACGCGCCCGTGCGGCGGTGAAAGGGCCCGTCTTCGCGGGATGACGAGAGCCGCGCGAAAGCTACGCAAAAGCTACGCAAAGGCGAAGTGCATTCCTATACTTCACCGAAAGGGACAGTGGGGGGAGTCGCACAGTGCAGCAGAGCGTGCCCGCAGCGGTCACCGGGAGCAGCCTGCCGCCCCCAGGCCAGGACGACACCGGGGACGACACCGGGCCCCGTATCCGCAGCGCCCCCGACCTGCGGCGAATACGGCGGATCGGCCCCTTCCTGCCCTGGCTGACGCTGCTGCTCGCCGCCGCCCTGTGGATCTACTCCCTGGGCCACATCGGCTTCCGCGACATGGGCGACTACGGACTCCTCGACCGCCTTCCGCCCACGTACTACCTCTCTCTCCTGATCCTGACCGGCGGCTTCCTGATCACCCTGCGGCGCGCGGGGACCGCCCCCTGGTGGCCCCTCACCCACTGCGTGGCGCTGCTCTTCGCGCTGAAGGCCCCGCCCGCCCTGCTGTACGACTCCGTGCGCTACCCCTGGGCGTCCAAGCACGACTCGGTGGTCAGCCAGATGCTCACCAACGGCGAGCTCCGGCCGAACGCCGCACTGTCCGGCAATATGTCGGCGTACGACCAGTGGCCCGGCTTCTTCTCCCTCAACGCCGCTCTGGTGCGGGCCTTCGGAGTGGAGAGCACCGCCGCGTACCTCAACTGGGCGCCGATCGTGCTCGGGCTGCTGATGATGCCGGTGCTGATCCTCATGTACCAGACCTTCACCGAGGACTGGCGGCTGGTGTGGACGGCCTTGTGGATCTTCCAGCTCGCCAACTGGGTGGGGCAGGACTACCTGGCTCCGCAGGGCTTCGCCTACCTCCTCCACCTGGCCGTACTCGCCGTCGTGCTACGGCATTTCGTACGGCCGGGATCGGCCGGCAGGCTGCGGGACCGCTCGTATCTCGATCCGGCGTCGGCGGTCGTGCCACCGCCCACCGGGGCCGGGCAGCGCGCGGTCTGCGTCGTCATCCTCGCCCCGCTCATCGCCGCCATCAACGCCGCCCACCAGCTCACCCCGGTCATGCTGTGCGCCTCTCTCTTCGCGCTCAGCCTCACCCGCCGCTACCGCAATTACGGGCTGCTGGTCGTCGCCGGGGTGCTGATGCTGATCTGGGACCTGACCATGGGGCGGGCGCTGTTCATCGAGACCCTGTCCACCCTGCGGGACTCGATCGGCCAGCTGACCCAGAACTCCCGCGCCGGGTACGCCGGTCAGCTCACAGGACCGGGGCCCGAGCTGGCGGGCCGCGCCAATGTGCTGATGGTGCTGGCCGTCGCCGCGCTCGCCGGTGTCGCCGTCGTCGTGCGGCGCCGGCTCACCCGCAGCGCGCTGCCGCTGCTGCTGGTCTCCGCCGCGCCCCTGCCGCTGTTCGCCGTGAACGACTACGGCGGCGAAATGCTCTTCCGGGTCTACCTCTTCGGGCTGCCGGGCGCGGCGTTCTTCGCGGCTGCCGCGCTGATCCCGGCGGCGGGCGGAGCCCGCAGGACCAAGGCGCACATCGTACGGCGGCGCATCGCGGCGGTCGCGCTGCCACTGGCCCTGACCGCGCTGGTCGCGGGGTTCCTGCCGTCGTACTACGGCAAGGAGGCCATGTACTACACGCCGCCCGCCGAAACGGCGATGGTCACCCGGGCCATCGACCGCGCGCCCCGCGGGGCGCTGATCCTCGCCACCACCGGCTCGTTCCCGCAGGCCCTGCACCGCTACGACCGCGTCGAGCACTGGTTCTTCGCCGAGCAGGAGCTCCCGGAGAACGAGAAGATGCTCAAGGACCCGGCGGGCTACCTGGACGCGGGCATTCCGCCCGGCACCACGGCGTACGTCATCCTCACCCGCACCCAGGACATCTACAGCGCAGGAGAGGGACTGCTGCCGCCCGGCGGCTTCGCGACCCTGCGCTCGCGGCTGTCGGCGTCGCCGCTCTTCCGCGTCGTCGAAGAGCGCCCGTACGGCATCGTTCTCGAATACCGACCGCGAGGTGGGACCCGGTGAATCTTCCGTCGCGTCAGATACAGCTCAGAGTGGGCCTGGCGGTGTCCGGGTGGCCGGCGCTCGCGGCGACCGCGCTGCCCGGGGCCTCGCCGCTGCGCTGGATACCGGTGTTGCTGTTCGTCTGCTTCGGCCCCGGGCTCGCGCTGCTCTACCCGCAGCCGGGCGGGCTGCGGCCCGGCGCCCGGCTGGAGGCGGTCGCGCTCGCGGCGCCCATCAGCCTCTCGCTGGGGGTCCTCACCGCCACGTCGCTGTTCCTGGTGCGGGGCTTCTCGGCGACCGCCTTCCTGATCGCGCTGGCCGGTTTCACGACCGTCGCGTGCGCGCTGCCGGGGCTGCCGCTGCCCGCCGCGACGCAGGGCGCGGCCGAGCGCGTCAAACGCAAGCCGATCAGGCGCACTCGCCGGTGAACCGCCGCCCGTACGCGACGACGGTCCTGGTCGCGGTGGCATTGCTCGTCGCCGGGCTCAGCCTCTGGACTCTCGGCTCGGCGAACGACACCGGGCACGACCGGCAGGACCTGCCGCGGAACGCGGCGTCCGGCGAGCCGCTGGAGGGCCCGTGTGCCCCGACCGGGGAGCTGGTGCCGCGGTGCGGGGCCTGGTGGGGGGCCTATGTGCCGTACGCGCCGAACGGTTCCTTGAAGGACGCCGTGTACGCCTTCGAGAAGAAGCTCGGCCGCAGACTCGACCTCGTCTACAACTACCACGACATGTCGGGGAACGAACTCGACGGCGAGCTGCTCACCCCCGACGAGCAGGAGCTCGGCAAGGACCGGCTGCTGATGCTGGCCTGGGAGTCCACCGTGTGGCGCGAGCCCCATCACGCCGACTACACCGAGGACCAGCTCGGCTGGCGGAACATCGCCTCCGGGAAGTACGACTCCGAGATCATCGACCCGCAGGCCGCCCGTATCAAGGCGTACGGCAAGCGGATCTTCTTCTCCTTCGACCAGGAGGTCGACGCCCGCATCGATGAGGGCGCGGGCACGCCCGAGCAGTACGTCGCCGCCTACCGCCATCTGCGCGACCGCTTCGAGGAGCTGGGCGTGGACAACGTGGTGTGGGTGTGGACGGTCTCCGGCTTCCTCGACAACGCCGAGCTGTTCAAGCGGCTCTACCCCGGCGACGACTACGTCGACTGGATCGGCATGGACCAGTACAACTACTACCTCTGCCACGACACCACGGACTGGAAGGACTTCGAGCGGAGCCAGCGGCCGACGTACGAATGGCTGCGCGCGAACATCTCCGACAGCAAGCCGGTGATGCTGGCCGAGTTCGCCACCGTGCCCGACCCGGACCAGCCACTGCGGCAGCGCGACTGGTACACCGCCATCCCCGGCGCCGTGAAGAAACTGCCGGAAGTGAAGGCGCTGGTGCACTGGAACCGGCCGGTGGACGGCGAGAACTGCGATCTGACCGTCAACTCGGGCCCGGGCCTGGAGGGCTACCGGGAAGCGGGCAGGAACAGCTACTTCAAGCAGCCGGTCCCGACCCGGTAGGAGGCCCGGTAGGCGGCCCGCGCCGCACGTCGAGCGCCAGCGCCAGGGCCGCTGCGGCGAAGAACCCGGCGAAGACCGGGAACGGGGCCGCGGCGACGATGTCCTGCGCCACCCAGCCGGCCACCCCCAGCACCCACACCACACCCGCCGTCACCCGGCCGGGCACGCCGAACGCGTTGAGCGCGACGGCGGCCAGCGCCAGGCAGAGCAGTTGCAGGATCAGGGGCAGCGCCTGGGCGACCCCGGCGGGGCTGTCCAGACCCGCCGCCTGTGCCAGGAACCGGGCGAACGGCCCCGCCCCAGGACCGGTGGCGGGGTCCGGCCGGATGCCCAGCAGCAGCGGCGCGGTGTGCAGGGCGGCGACCGTGATCAGCAGTACGGCCGACAGCAGCACCAGGCGCAGCCGCAGCAGCGAAACGGCCGCGCAGTAGACGACGATCAGCAGGACGCCCCCGGTGAGGGTCATGGGGGGCAGGGCGTCGACCAGTTCCCGCCCGGACAGCCGTTCCTGCGCGACGGACTGGGCCCGCGAGAACGGCACCCAGAACAGCCCGGCGGCGAGCCCGAGCAGCAGCCACAGCCAGGCCGCCGGCCAGCGCTCGTCACCGTCCGGAGCCGCCGGCTCCGCCGCTTTGACCTGCGGCGCCGGACCCTGCCGTACGTACATGGGGATGCCGAAGGCAGGCGTCGCCGTGTCGTCGTGGACGCCGCGCAGATACGCGGTCTGCCGTGCCCAGTCCTCGCCGTACTCCTGCGCGTAGTGCGCCTCGGCAGCCCGGCGCTCGGCGGCCAGCCGCGCCCAGGTCGTCCCGTACTCCTCCGGGCTGGTCCGCTCGCGGCGCATCAGCCGCACCAGCCGGGCGAGCCGGCTCGGGCGGGGCTCGCGGCCCGACAGCGCGGCGCGCAGGCCGGGCGCGGACACCGCCGCCATCACCGTCATCGAGCACAGCAGCGCCAGGCCCGCCCCGGAGATCCCGAAGGGCCCGAGCATCAGCGCGGCGCTGCCGAGCACCAGCGCGCACATCGTGCCCTGGAGGGCGGCGAGCATGCCCGTACGGCCCTGGACGCGCAGCACCCCGATGTACAGCTCGACGACGACGCGGGGCAGGGCGGCGGCGGCCAGCAGCCGCAGCACTGTGGTGCCGTGCGAGGCGTAGTCCTCACCGAAGGGGGCGAGGATCTGCGGGGCGAGGAGCACCAGGAACAGGACGACCGGCACCAGCAGCACGGTCATCCGGCGCAGCGCGCCGCGTACCCCGACGGCCAGGTTCTCCGGGCTGTGCGAGGCGTGCGCGGTCAGCGAGGAGGCCATGTTGATGGCCATGAACTCCATGGTCCCGCCGACGGTGTACGCGATGTAGAAGAAGCCGTTGTGCGCGGCGTCGAAGCGGACCGCGACCATCACCGGCAGCAGGTTGATCATCGCCAGCGAGAAGAGCGAACCGACCGAGTCACCGGCGAGGAAGCGGCCGATCTCGCGCAGGCGCGGCGGCTCGCGGTCGCGGTCGGCGGCGGCCTGCCGGGGGATGAGTGTGCGGAAGATCAGCCAGCCCAGCGGCAGCACGGACAGGGCGATGGCGGCGGCCCAGGAGACGAAGATGCCCAGCATGGGCATGGCGGTGGCGAAGACGGCGAGGAGCAGCAGCTTGCCGATGGAGAAGACGGCGTTGCCGACCGGCACCCACACGGCCTTGCGCAGCCCGGTCAGGACCCCGTCCTGGAGGGTGAGCAGCGCCCAGCCGACGCAGGAGGCGGTGAAGATCAGCCCGGCGGTGAGCCCGCCGAGGGGCGCGTACGAGGGTCCCCAGAGGTCGAGCGTGCAGAGGAACACGACCGCGGCAAGGCAGACCACCAGGGAGCTGAGCGCGTAGGCGCGCCACACGAGCGGCCCGGTGGCGCGCCCGGCCCGGGGCACGTACCGCACGACCGCGCCGATCATGGTGGTGGCGGTGATGGAGGCCAGCAGACGCATGGCGGCGATGGCGGCGGAGCCCTCGCCGACCGCCTGCTCGGTGTAGTAGCGGGCGGCGACGAGCCAGAAGCCGAGGCCGAGGGCGGCGGAGACGCCGGTGGAGAGCATCAGCGCGTAAGCGTTGCGGAACATCGAGTCGCCACTGGGTGCCGCTTCCGGCACGGGGTCGGCGACCGGCCCGGCGGCCCGTTCCGACGGCTTGTTCAGCCGGGCGGTGTCAGACACCGCGCTCCCCCCAGGCCCGGGCGGGCTGTGCGTCCAGCTCCGTGAGGACGGATATCACCTGCTCCGCGAGGAGCGGGTCGACGGGCAGCGCGTGCCGGGCGAACCAGGCGGCCCGCTCCGGCGCGGGCGAGGGGTCGGTGAAGACCTCCCCCGCGTACGTATCGAGGGGCGGGTCGTAGAGATAGCCGACGGTGATCCGGCGGCGGGCGAGCGCGGCGATGGCGGCGTCACGGTCGGCTACGAGCAGCGGCACCCGGAACAGCGGCTGTACGGGACCGGGGCGACCGGGGCGCGGCACGGCCCACCGGGTCTCCAGCAGGCGCCCCGTCCCCGCCCGATGCGCGGCGAGCCGCGTGTCGAGGCGGCCCAGCAGCCGCCGCGTACGCCGCAGCCGCAGGGAGCCGGGCCGGCGGCGGTAGTCGTGCATGTCCACCCGTATCCAGGAGTGGAAGTCCGTGAGCGGGGGCGGCGCGGGCGCGGGCGCGGCGGAAAGGGCCTGCTTCAGCTCGCCGGGCCGCAGCTCCATCCGGATCTCCGCGCGCTCTTCGAGGCCGAGCAGCCGCAGCGTGGCGCGGGCCGCCCGGACGAGCCGCAGCCCCCGCACACCCGCCTCGGCGTACGGCCTCAGGCCGTACGCGAGCTCCGCCGACAGTCTCGACGGTTCGAGGAGCTCGTCGCGTGCCCGCTCCAGCGCGGGGCGCAGCGACGGGTCGGCGAGGGCGAGGAAGCCGCCGGTCCTGGCCCCGGTGTGCTTGGAGAGGCTGAAGACGGACGCCTCGCCGAAGGTCCCCACCGCCCGGCCGCCCACCGAACTGCCGATCGCGTGCGCGGCGTCCTCCAGCAGCGGGATCCCCAGCCGGTCGCAGCGGGCGCGCAGCTCCGGGGCGGGGTCGGGGTTCCCGTACAGATTGGTGGTGAGTACGGCGGACAGTCCCTGCCATACGGAGTCGGGCAGGCCCGCCGGGTCCAGCGAACCGTCCTCGGCTTTCAGCGGCGCCTGTACGGGGCGCAGCCCGGCCGCGAGCACCACAAAGAAGATGACGTCGTCATTGACGGGGGACATCAGCACCCGGCCGCCGGGTGGGCACCAGTGGCGCAGCGCGAGATAGAGCCCAAGACGGCAGGACGGCACGTACAGACATTCTCTGCCCAGGCGGCGGCGCATCAGTTCCTCCAGTGACGCGTACGCGTTCGGGCTCTCCCCAAGAGCCATGATCTTCCCCCCACTTAACCCAGGCTCAATGTGGACCAATCCGGACTGTCCCGTCAATAACGGGGAAGGGCTCACTCCTTGACGGAATGAGCCCTTCCCTGTCGGCCGTGGTCACATGCTGGTCACTCTTCGAGCGTCAGGCCCTTCCGGAGTCCGACCAGGGTGCGCGACAGCAGCCGGGACACGTGCATCTGGGAGATCCCGAGCTCCTCGCCGATCTCCGACTGGGTCATATTGGCGACGAAACGGAGGGAGAGGATCTTGCGGTCCCGTGGCGGGAGCTCCGCTATCAGCGGCTTCAGTGACTCGACGTACTCGATGCCTTCGAGGCCGTGGTCCTCGTAGCCGATCCGGTCCGCGAGCGCGCCCTCGGACTCGTCCTCCTCGGGCTGGGCGTCCAGCGAGCTCGCGGTGTACGCGTTGCTCGCCGCCATGCCCTCGACGACCTCTTCGTCGCTGAGGGAGAGGTGCTCGGCCAGCTCATGGACGGTGGGTGCGCGGTCGAGCCGCTGGGAGAGTTCGTCGCCCGCTTTCGCGAGGTCGAGCCGCAGCTCCTGGAGGCGTCGCGGGACCCGCACCGACCAGCTGGTGTCGCGGAAGAACCGCTTGATCTCGCCGATGATGGTCGGCATCGCGAAGGTAGGGAACTCGACGCCCCGGCTGAGCTCGAAGCGGTCGATCGACTTGATCAGGCCGATTGTGCCGACCTGGATGATGTCCTCCATCGGCTCGCTGCGGGAGCGGAACCGGGAGGCGGCGAACTTGACCAGGGCGAGGTTGAGTTCGACCAGGGTGTTGCGGACGTATGCGTACTCGTGCGTGCCTTCCTCAAGGGATTCGAGACGCGCGAAGAGCGTCTTCGACAGGGCGCGCGCGTCCAGTGGTCCCACCTGGTCGAAAGGCGGGATCTCCGGGAGGCCTTCCAGGAATGCGGAGGACGCTTCGGTGGCGAGGGTGGGGACGGGGGCGTGGGTGGTCAGTGCCGACGGCGCGCTCGGGGTTCGCGATTCGTCGAGCCGGGGTGACATGGGTCTCCTCCATCGTTCTCGGCATATGGCCGCCGATGCCAATACAAGCTGCTGCGGTGAGCGGCGCCTCCAAAGCCGGTCGAGGTTCGATGTGCGTGTGTCCT
Source organism: Streptomyces sp. NPDC052236 (assembly GCF_044548015.1). Classification (NCBI taxonomy): domain Bacteria; kingdom Bacillati; phylum Actinomycetota; class Actinomycetes; order Kitasatosporales; family Streptomycetaceae; genus Streptomyces; species Streptomyces sp. NPDC052236. The sequence goes on from NZ_JBIUBL010000011.1 coordinate 202,392, forward strand.
TACTAGGCCTACCCGTTTCGCACGGACAGGTGCAAGTGTCATATGTTCGGTATGCCGGTTTTGATGGGGAGTTCGGCTACCGGTCGACGTACGGAAGGCGTAATGTTCGACCGACGTCCACGCCGCCAGTCGGCGGCGTGCGGCGCGAGAAACGACACGGCGCGAGGCAGCCGCGAGGCGGCGAACACGCGGCGCACACCACGGCGAAGAGGGACGGGCATGGACCGCGGGACGGTCGGCAGCGCGAACCGGGGCCGACTTCAGGTCGAAGTCCGGACCGAGGGGCGCAGCGAGATTGTGAAACCGGCGGGTGAGCTGGATCACCACACCGCCGACCTGTTGCGCGTGCCGCTGGACGAGGCGCTGGAGCAGGGCCGGGTACGCCTGGTCATCGACTGCTCACGGCTTGAGTTCTGCGACTCCACCGGACTCAATGTGCTGCTCGGCGCGCGGCTGAAGGCCGAGGCGGCAGGGGGAGGCGTCCATTTGGCGGGGATGCTGCCCGTGGTGGCGAGGGTTTTCGAGATCACCGGGGCGGAAGCGGTCTTCACCGTGCACGACTCCGTCGAAGCGGCACTCGCCGACTGACTGTTGTCTGAGTCACGCGCCCCACGGCTACGTAGTGGGTGTTGTCACGATCCCGCAGGGCAGGAGAACCCCGCAGAACGTTGATGACCGCGCACTCTGTGTATTTCTGTGTACGGACGGCATGGCACATCTGGTGAATCGGTGAGGTGAAGCGCTGATGAGCACCACCCGGCAGGAACCGCCGGGCGATCTCGGCCCAGAGTCGAACGCCGCGGGCCCGCACGCTGCCGCGGCGGTATCCGGCGGGGCGGTGCGCAGCCTTGCCCTGGGCAGCGCGAGCGGCATCGTGCCGCTGGCCCGCGACTTCACCCGTGAGGCGCTGTACGACTGGGGCTGGCTGCCCTCGGCCACCGCCGACCGGCGCGCGGCGGCCGAGGACGTACTGCTGGTCGTGTCCGAACTGGTCACCAACGCCTGCCTGCACGCCGAGGGCCCGGAGGAGCTGCGGATCGGCTGCAACGGGAAGGTACTGCGCGTGGAGGTCGCGGACCGGGGCGCGGGGCAGCCCGCACCGCGCACGCCGCACCGGGCGGGACGTCCCGGCGGGCACGGCATGTTCATCGTCCAACGGCTCTGCATGGAGTGGGGAGTTGTACGGGTGCCCGGCGCGTCCGGCAAGGTTGTGTGGGCGGAGCTGGCCGCGCCGTCATAACGGCCCGCGGCCGGCGGTCTGCGGCCGGTTCATGAAGCTCTTGTAGAGCTTGTGGAGCACGTCAACAGGGCGTGCTCTTTGTCTTCCCTCCCCAAGGTCCCAGGCGTACCTTGACGCTCAATCTGATGGGTCGTCAGAGGGGAATTCGAGGTGTCGTACCAGAAGCGGACAGCTCTTGCGACGCTGGCGGCAGCGGTGTCGGGCTCGGTGGTGCTGATGGCCGCCCCCGCCGCCCATGCCACGGTCGTGGACGTCAATTACGAGTGCAAGACCCCGATCGGTCCCAAGAGCGCGGTCTCGCCGATCGACATCAAGAGTGTCAAGAGCGGCAGCGGCTACCGGCTGACGATGTCCTTCCAGAAGGGCGTCTCGTCCAGCCCTGTCGAGCTCGGCAAGGGCGCGATGAACCCGAGCGCGCTCATCAAGCTGGGTGGCGTGGGGGAGGGCACGGTGACGGTCTCCGGACCGTCGAACGCGGCGGCCGTCCCGGCCAATACCCCCATCAAGATCACTGACTTGACGGGGATGTACACGCCGAAGAAGAGCGGGAAGGTCACGTTCACGGCCGGGGTGCTGACGATCAAGGCGCTCGGTACGACGACGACGTGCACGCCCACGAACAACCCCGAACCGTCACTGGAACTCGACGTCACGGGGGCCGGCGGCACCACGCAGACGACCCCGACGGGCGGCGGCGAACTGCCGAAGACGGGCCCGCTGGACTCGGCCGTCGCGCTGGGCACGCTCGGCGGGACGGTACTGCTGTCGGGGGCGGCGGGTGTGCTGTGGCTGACCCGGCGCGGCCGGCGGACCGCGAGCTGACCTGTGCTTGTGCTGTGTGTGCTGCGGACCGCCGCCACCGCGGTTTTCGTGCTCCTGTGCGCTGCCCCCGCCGCGAGGGCGGCGGACGCCCCGACGTGGACGGTGGAGCCGACGGCGGGCGGTGGCAGACCGTACGTCTACATGGAGGGTGTGCCCGGCACCGTACTGGAGGACAGGCTGTCCGTGACGAACCGGAGCACCGATCCGCTCACGGTCCGGTTCCAGCACTCCAACAGTGCGGCCACCTGGCTCACCCTGGCCACGACCCGGCTCACGGTCCCGCCCCGCACCCGGGCGGAGATCCCCTTCTCGGTCACGGTCCCCGCGGACGCACTCCCGGGCGACCACCCGGCGGCGATCACGGCGGCGTCCGGCGGCCGTGAGGCGTCCGTACGCATCCGGCTGCGGGTCGGCGGCCCGACGCTGGGGGCGCTGACGGTCGAGGACGTATCGGTCTCCGGCGACGCGATCCGCTACTCCCTGGTCAACCGCGGCAACACGCCACTGACCCCGAGCATCACCATCCGCACGGACGGCTTCTTCGGCCGGCCTCTGCACCATCGCTCCCACGGGCAGCCCCCGGAACTGCTCCCGGGCAGGCGCGTCACGCTGACGGAGAAGTGGCCGAACCGCCCGTCGCTGGACGCGGTGGACGTCCACATCCGCGCCACGGCACCGGGCGCGCCGCCAAGCGAGGCGACGACCTCGGCGACGTTCGTCCCCTGGCGGACGGCGGCACTGGCGGCGGCCCTGTTGGTGGCGGCGGCGGTACCGGCGCGTCGGCTACTCCGCCGCAGGGATGCGTCTCCGGCGAGACCCCGGCCCCCTGACGCCGTGGACGCCCCCGAGGGCCCAGGCAACGTACGGCACGCGGCGAGGTCAGGAGCATGACGATGCACGACGACGATGCCGGCCTCGAACGCCGGCGACGCGGGGGAGCGGTGTGGGGCGTGGTGGGCGGCGTCCTGCGGGGTGAGGGCAGCTCCGTTGCGGGGCGGGCGGGGTCGCGGCGCGAGGGCCTTGTGTGGGCGGGCGCTTCTGCGGGGCCCGCTTCCGTACTGCTGGCTTGGTTGCGGTGGCGCGGGGTTGCGGTGTGGGGCGTGGTGGGCCGCGTTCCGCGGGGTGAGGGCAGCCCTGTCGCGGGGCGGGCAGGTGCTTCGGCGCTGGTGGCGCGGTTGCGGCACGCGCCTCCCGTACGGCGCGCTTTCACGCCGCCGGTGTGGTTTGCGGTCTGGGGCACGGTTGGTCGCGACCCGCGGAGTGAGGGCAGCTTCTCTGCGGGGCCGACGGGTTTGTGGCGCCAAGGTTCCGTGTCGAGAGCGGCTGGTCGCCGCGGCGCGAAGCTGCCGCGCGGCCGGTCCACGGGAGGCTCCGCGGCGGAGCCGCTGGAGCACCCGGGGGTGTGGGGGCGTCAGCCCCCACGTACCCCCACCCCTGCCCCCAGGGGTCTGGGGCACCGTCCCCCCACGCGGCGGAGCCGCATATCAGATGCGGCCGGGAAGGGGCGGCGTGGGGGAAAGGCAACCGCCCGCGCCCCGAAGGGCCTCGCCCTCCTTGGCCTGCTCGCCCTCCTCCTGCTCCCCGCCCCCGGCCTGGCCTCCGCCTCCGCCCCCACCCCACCCCCCACCGTCAAGCTCTCCCACCCCAACGCGAGCAAGGGCGCCGACATCACCGTCAGCGGCACCCGCTGGCGGCCCAACGCGTTGCTCATGATGCTCATCTGCGGGCAGTCCACCCCCGACGCAGGCGTGATCGGCGGCACCAACTCCTGTGCCAACGCCGACGGCCGCGCCGTCACCACGGACCGCAACGGCGCCTTCAGCAAGAAGTTGCCGGTGGCCACGCCCCCGAAGCCCTGCCCCTGCGTCGTACACGTAGCCACCGTCACAGGCGAACAGGCCACCGTCGACGCCCCCTTCACCGTCACCGGTCACCCCACCGCCCCCCTCCCCCAGCAGACCACCGGCGGCAAGCTCGCCGTCCTGGCCACCACCCGGCTCGAAGGGGACTCCGGCATCCTCGTCTTCTTCGGCGCCCCGCCCTCCCGCCAACTCGCCTTCACCGTCGGCAACCTCGGCTCGGCCCCCGTCAAGGACCCCGTCTTCCAGGTCGGCACCTCGCACGGCGTCTTCTCCCCGCAGTGGGAGGAGCAGCAGTGGCGCGGCACCATCGCGCCCGGCCAGAAGGCGCAGGTAAAACTCAACGTCCAGCTGTCCGCCGGTGCGCACGGCGGCTACCAGGTCTCCGTGAAGTACGGCACGAAGGTGCTCGTGGAGCAGCCGTGGGGCGTCGGCAGACCCTGGGGCGTCACGATCTTCTGGCTGCTGCTGGCCGTCGTCGTACCGGCCGCCGTCTTCCGTATCGGCATGGCCGTGGTCGACCGCCTCCGCCCCCACGGCAACCATCGCCACCGCCCCTGGCCACGGTTCCGTACGGAACCACCCGTAACCCCGAAGGCCACCACGACCACCACGGCTCTGCCGTGGTTCACATCTGACTCCGCACCGTCAGAGAACCGATCCACGACGAAGGGACATTCGTGAGCACCCAACGGAGGATGAGCGCGGCCGGAGTCGCGCTGATGCTCGGCGGTGCGGGGATTCTGCTGGCCGCGAGCCCCGCCCAGGCAGCCGAGGTGTCGTACAAGACGGAGTGCATACCGCCGCCCATCTCAGGCCTGCCGCCCGTGCAGGGCACCACCAAGGTCCAGATCACCGCGCCCGCCGAGGCCAAGGTCGGTGACTCGGTCGAGGTCGTGTGGAAGACGGTCGAGGCCGCGTCCAAGAACCCGGACATCCTCGACCTGGAGAAGGACACGGTCCTGCCGACCGGCACCATCACCGTGGGCGGCGCGGCGACGGGGGAGCTGGCGATGGAGGGCCCCCGGCAGAACCCGCCGATCCCCAAGAACAGCCCGATGGTGCTGCCCGACATGAAGGGCACGCTGAAGCTGGAGAAGGCGGGCGAGATCACGCTGACACCGGGCGCGTACAACATCAACGTCTCCAAGCCGGTCTCGACTGACACCAAGTGCTCGGCGAAGGAGGCGGTCCAGGCCGCGGCGACGATCAAGGTGTCGGCCGGGGGAAGCACGACCTCGGGCGGCACGACCAGCGGCGGCACCACGACCTCGGGCGGTACGACCACCGGTGGTACGACGACGTCCGGCGGAACCACGACGTCAGGCGGTACGACCTCCGGCGGTACGACGACGTCCGGCGGTACCACCTCCGGCGGCGGCAACGGCGGCCAGACCGACTTCCCCGGCAAGGCCGTCAACGTCACCTACGACTGCAAGTCACCCGGCCCCACGGGCGTCAAAACCCCGATCACCGTCAACGCCAAGAAGAACGGCGGCAGCTACGACCTCACCGTCAAGACCGGTGAGTCCGTCATGAACAGCCCCGCCGCCCTGCCCGCGGGCGCGCTCAAGGGCTCCATGCAGATCGTTCTCGGTGGCGCCGACAAGGGCACGGTCGGTGTCGTGGGCCAGCCCAACAAGGACCCGATCGAAGCGGGCAAGCCCGTCGGCATCGGCGATCTGACGGGTACGTACAAACCGGGCGCAAGCGGCAAGTCGACGCTCAGCCCCGGCACCCTGACGATCGATGTCGATCTGGCCGGACAGAAGCTCAGCATCCCGTGCAAGGTGAAGGGTTCGGTGGGCGTCTCGCTCGAACTCGACACCGATGCCCAGCCCGGCGGCGCGTCCGGCGGCACCGCGTCCGGCGGCGGCGACGGCGGCGCGACGGCCTCCGGCGGCGGTACGAGTACGAGCGGCGGCCTCGCCCAGACCGGCGCCGAGGACAACGGCACCCTGCGCGCCCTCGCGCTCGTCGCGGGCACGGCGATCCTGCTCGGCGGCGCGGTATTCACGTTCACCCCGTGGCGCCGGCTGTTCGCGGAACGCCCCACTGACAAGTGCTGACAAGCGACGGAGGGCCGCCGCACCGGAAACGATGCGGCGGCCCTCCCCCGAACATACGAAGCGTGCTCAGTGCACGCCGCCCATGAGCGGCTGCACCTTCCTGCGGTACATGAAGATCGCGAACCCGGCCAGCGCGGCGAGCGCACCCTGGCTGGCGAACCACCCCTGCGTATCGGTCGGCGCGCCGATCAGCTGAGCCAGCGCGATGACCGAGTCACCCGCGGTGACGGCCAGGAAGAAGACGCCCATCATCTGGGAGGCGTACTTCTTCGGCGCCAGCTTGGTGGTCAGCGACAGGCCGACCGGGGAGAGGCAGAGCTCACCGACGGTCTGGATGAAGTAGACGCCGACCAGCCACATCGGGGAGACCCGGGCGTCGCCCCCGGCCATGCCCTGGGCGATCATCATCACGCCGAAGGATCCACCGATCAGCACCAGCGCCGCCGCGAACTTCGACAGCGTGGTCGGCTCCTTGGCGCGCCTGCTGAGCGCGACCCACGCCCAGGCGAAGACCGGAGCCAGCGCCATCACGAACAGTGGGTTCAGGGACTGGAACCAGCTCTCCGGGAAGGCGAAGCCGAACAGCGACGACTGGGTGTCGTTCTTGGCGAAGAGCGACAGAGTCGAACCGGTCTGGTCGTAGATCGCCCAGAAAATGGCGGCGGCGACGAAGAACCAGATGTATCCGGACATCCGGCGCTGCTCGACGGCCGACAGGTCCTTGTCGCGCTTGATACGGAGCAGGTACCAGGCAGGCAGTACGAGGCCCAGGATCGTCAGCGGCCACAGCGCCCAGTTGATGGTGAACAGACCGGCCAGGCCGACGACGGCGTACGCGGAGCCCGCGACGGCCAGCCAGATCAGCGACTTGCGGAGCGTGGCGGCGCGCTCGGCGGCGGACAGCGGGGACGGGACCTGGTGGGACTTCTCGTCCAGGTGGCGGAAGCGGGTACGCGCCCGGTGGGGGGAGCCTTCGCGCAGAAAAAGCAGAAAAAGCAGAAAAAGCAGGAAACGCGCAAAAAGGCAGACAAAAAGGAGACCCTCGGCGCGCGTCACGCAGGCCAAAGGTCTCCATGTACTGCTACAGGCGTCCAGTCACCATACGACACGACACGGTGGCATATGGAAGGACTTGAGAGATGGATCACAGGTGATCGATAGGGCTGCTGCCCTAAATCGAAGGCGACAACCATGATTGCACCCCAAACTCGCAGGCCTTGCCGATCGGCCTCCGGCGCGCAGGACTTGCGGACTACCATCACCCCATGACCCGTGTACTGCTCGCCGAGGACGACGCTTCCATCTCGGAGCCGCTGGCCCGTGCCCTACGGCGGGAGGGTTACGAGGTAGAGGTGCGCGAGGACGGCCCAACCGCGCTCGACGCCGGTCTGGCCGGAGGCGTCGACCTGGTGGTCCTGGACCTCGGGCTGCCCGGCATGGACGGCCTGGAGGTGGCCCGGCGACTGCGTGCCGAAGGCCACACGATCCCCATCCTGGTGCTCACCGCGCGCGCCGACGAGGTCGACACGGTGGTGGGCCTGGACGCGGGCGCCGACGACTATGTGACCAAGCCCTTCCGTCTCGCGGAGCTGCTGGCGCGGGTGCGGGCGCTGCTGCGGCGCGGCGCGAGCGAGCCGGTGGTGGCACCGGCCACGCACGGCGTACGGATCGACGTGGAGTCGCACCGGGCGTGGATGGGCGAAGGGGAGCTCCAGCTCACGGCGAAGGAATTCGACCTGCTGCGGGTCCTGGTCCGGGACGCGGGCCGGGTCGTCACGCGTGACCAGCTGATGCGTGAGGTCTGGGACACGACGTGGTGGTCGTCCACGAAAACGCTTGACATGCACATCTCCTGGCTCCGCAAGAAGCTGGGCGACGACGCGGCGAACCCGAGATACATCGCGACGGTACGGGGTGTGGGCTTCCGCTTCGAGAAGAGCTGAGGGAGCCGCCGGGGAGCGTGTCCGTATCGGGTGGTGAATCCGTATCGGGTGGTGACCGTGGGCGGTACTTCCCACCCCGCATACGACCCCGCATACGCTGAACGCACGGGCACATCCGTACCCCGCTCCCCGCCCGGAGGGCACATTGCGCCGCCGTCTCATCAACTCCACGCTCGCCGTCGTGCTCGTCGTCATCGCCGTCTTCGGGGTCTCCCTGGTCCTCGTGGAGACCCGCACCATCAGCAACAGCGCCCAGGAAAGCGTGGAATCCGAGGCCCGTGGCCTCGTCAGCATCGTCGAGAGCCGTCTCACGAGCGGTGAGCCCGTCAACCCCGGCATCCTCGCCGAGCAGAGCGGCGCCAAGCGCTACGCCCTCATCGAGATCCCCGGCCGCCGCCCCATCGAGATCGGCGAGCGCCCCACCGGCGGCGTCATCCGCGGCGTCGCCGAGGGCAAGCGCAACGAGCGCGTCACCGTTGAGGAGTCCCGCTCCTCCGTCACCAGTGAAGTCGGCCGGAGCCTGATGATCATCGGCGGTGTGGCGCTGCTCGCGATCATCGCCGCCGTCCTGCTCGCCGTACGCCAGGCGAACCGGCTCGGCTCCCCCCTCACCGACCTCGCCGAGACCGCCGAACGCCTCGGCTCCGGCGACCCGCGCCCCCGCCACAAGCGCTACGGCGTCCCCGAGCTCGACCGGGTCGCCGACGTCCTCGACGCCAGCGCCGAGCGCATCGCCCGGATGCTCACCGCCGAGCGCCGGCTGGCCGCCGACGCCTCGCATCAGCTCCGTACGCCCCTGACCGCGCTCTCCATGCGGCTGGAGGAGATCACCGTCACCGACGATCTCCAGACGGTGAAGGAGGAGGCGAGCATCGCGCTCACGCAGGTGGAGCGGCTCACCGACGTCGTACAGCGGCTGCTCACCAACTCCCGAGATCCCCGTACGGGGTCCGCCGTGGCCTTCGACCTGGACGAGGTCGTCAAGCAGCAGCTGGAGGAGTGGCGGCCCGCCTACCGCAGCGTGGGCCGGGCGATCGTCTGCTCCGGCAAGCGGGGCATGCGGGCTGTCGGCACCCCGGGCGCGGTCGCCCAGGTGCTTGCCGCGCTGATCGAGAACTCCCTCATGCACGGCGGCGGCACCGTCGCCCTCCGCACCCGCGCCACCGGCAATCAGGCCGTGGTGGAGGTGACCGACGAGGGGCCCGGCGTACCGGCCGATCTCGGCGCGCGGATCTTCGAGCGGACCATCAGCGGCCGTAACTCCACCGGCATCGGACTGGCCGTGGCCCGCGACCTGGCCGAGGCGGACGGTGGTCGCCTGGAACTGCTTCAGCAGCACCCGCCGGTCTTCGCGCTCTTCCTGAGCCGGCTGCAGCGCAGCCGCACGGAGGACCCCGAGCCCACCGTCAGGTAGGGCTCGGGGAGGTCAGGGAGCTCTCAGCTCCGCACCCTGTCGGGCTCGGGCTGGGGCCGTCGGCGCCGCTGCCCCAGAATCGATTCCGCAGCTTGCACCGGGTCCGGGTCCGCGTCCGGTTCCGGCGCCGACGCCGGAAGCGCCTTGAACACCCACGTCCGGTACGACAAGAAGCGGAACAGCGTCGCGATGCCGATGCCGAGGAACTTGAAGATGTTGCTCTGCAGCGGGCTGTCCCAGCCGAAGCCGTACGTCGCCGCGTACAGAACCCCGCTCTGGATCACCAGCCCGACCAGGCTGAACAGGAAGAAGAGCGACAGCTCCTTGGTCCTGTGGGTCTTGTCGCGGTCCCGGTAAGTGAAGTACCGGAAGCCCAGATAGTTGACGCCGATCGCGACGACCGTGGCCACGATGCTCGCCCGAACGACCGGGAGCTCCGTGACCTGCCGTAGGAGATTGAAGACCCCCAGGTCCACCAGGAGCCCGACCCCGCCGACCGCGCCGAACTTCGCGAACTCGCGCATGAGCTGCTCAAGCCGCACACGCGGTGCGCTTCGTTCACTCATGGTGATTGCTCAGCCCCGTTCGGGTCGGTGTCGCCAACCCAGCCATGCTAACCAGCGCATACCGTTCGTGCTTGCGGAAGGTGACGGGACCTGGCTCAAACCCTACGGATACCCTAAGAGAGTGACGTTCCCGGTAGTCGGCATGGTCGGCGGCGGTCAGCTCGCCCGTATGACCCACGAGGCGGGCATCCCCCTCGGCATCAGATTCAAGCTCCTCAGCGATACCCCGCAGGACTCCGCGGCCCAGGTGGTCGGCGATGTCGTCATTGGCGACTACCGCGACCTGGACACGCTCCGTGAGTTCGCGCGGGGCTGCGATGTGCTCACTTTCGATCATGAGCATGTCCCCATCGAACATCTCCGGGCGCTGGAGGCGGACGGCATACCCGTCCGCCCCGGCCCCGAAGCGTTGGTCCACGCCCAGGACAAAGGTGTGATGCGGGCCAAGCTGGACGAGCTCGGCGCGCCCAGCCCGCGCCACCGCATCGTCGCGGACCCCGCCGACGTGGCCGCGTTCGCCGCGGAGGCCGGAGGCTTCCCCGTCATCCTCAAGACGGTGCGCGGCGGCTACGACGGCAAGGGAGTCTGGGTCGTCCATACGCAGCAGGACGCCGCCGGGCCCTTCCTCGCGGGGGTGCCCGTCCTTGCCGAGGAGAAGGTCGACTTCACGCGCGAACTCGCCGCGAACATCGTCCGCTCCCCGCACGGCCAGGCCGTCGCCTACCCCGTCGTCGAGTCGCGCCAGGTCGACGGCGTCTGCGACACGGTGATCGCGCCCGCGCCCGACCTGCCGGACGAGCTCGCCGGACAGGCCCAGGAGCTCGCCCTGCGCATCGCGCAGAGTCTCGGCGTCGTCGGCCACCTCGCGGTCGAGCTCTTCGAGACCGTCGCCGCCGACGGCACCCGCGGCATCCTGGTCAACGAGCTGGCCATGCGCCCGCACAACTCCGGCCACTGGACGCAGGACGGCGCGATGACCTCCCAGTTCGCCAACCACGTACGGGCGGTGCTCGACCTCCCGCTCGGCGACCCGCGCCCGCGCGCACGGTGGACGGTCATGGCGAACGTACTCGGCGGCGACTACCCGGACATGTACCAGGCGTATCTGCACTGCATGGCACGCGACCCGCAGCTCAAGATCCACATGTACGGCAAGGACGTGAAGCCCGGCCGCAAGGTGGGACACGTCAACACCTACGGCGACGACCTGGACGACGTGCTGGAGCGCGCCCGTCACGCTGCCGGCTACCTCAGAGGAACGATCACCGAATGACCATTCCCGCCGCCGGCCCTGTTGTCGGCATCGTCATGGGCTCGGACTCGGACTGGCCCGTCATGGAGGCCGCGGCGCAGGCTCTGGACGAGTTCGAGATCCCGTACGAGGTCGATGTCGTCTCCGCGCACCGGATGCCGCGCGAGATGATCGCGTACGGCGAGCAGGCCGACGAACGCGGTCTCAAGGTGATCATCGGGGGCGCCGGGGGAGCGGCCCACCTCCCGGGCATGCTCGCCTCCGTCACCCCGCTCCCGGTGATCGGCGTTCCCGTGCCGCTGAAGTATCTCGACGGGATGGACTCGCTGCTCTCCATCGCGCAGATGCCCGCGGGCGTGCCCGTCGCCACGGTCTCCATCGGCGGCGCCCGTAACGCGGGCCTGCTGGCCGTCCGCATCCTGGCCACGCAGGACCCCGAGCTCCTCGGCCGCGTACGGGAGTTCCAGCAGGAGCTGAACGACCAGGCCACCGAGAAGGGCAAGCGACTGCGCGCCAAGGTCGACGGCGCGGGCGCGTTCGGCTTCGGAAAGTAGGACCCCATGAACGCAGCGGCACCAGCCCCAGCGGTCCCGGCGGACTTCCTCGGGCGGGCGCGCGAACTCCTCGCCGCGCACCCCGTCGTGGACGGCCACAACGACCTGCCGTGGGCGCTGCGCGAGCACGTCCGCTACGACCTCGACCGGATGGACATCGCCCGCGACCTCACCGGCAGGCTCCACACCGACATCCCGCGGCTGCGCGCCGGCGGCGTCGGCGCGCAGTTCTGGTCGGTGTACGTACGCAGCGGCATGGCGGGCGACGAAGCGGTCAGCGCGACGCTCGAACAGATCGACGTGGTACGGCAGTTGCTCGACCGCTACCCCGCGGACCTGGCCCCCGCGTGGACCGCCGACGACATGGAGAAGGCGCGCGCTGAGGGCCGTATCGCCTCGCTCATGGGCGCCGAGGGCGGCCACTCCATCAATAACTCCCTCGCCACCCTGCGCGCGCTGTACACCCTGGGCGTGCGCTATATGACGCTCACCCACAACGACAACAACGCGTGGGCGGACTCGGCGACGGACGAGGAGGGCGTGGGCGGCCTGTCGGCCTTCGGCCACGAGGTCGTACGGGAGATGAACCGCACCGGCATGCTGGTCGACCTCTCGCACGTCGCCGCGTCCACGATGCGCGACGCGCTCGCGACCTCGGCCGCCCCGGTGGTCTTCTCGCACTCCTCGTCCCGGGCGGTCTGCGACCACCCGCGCAACATCCCCGACGACGTACTCACGCTGCTGCCCGCGAACGGCGGCGTCGCGATGGTCACGTTCGTACCGAAGTTTCTGCTTCAGGCGGCGGTCGACTGGACCCGGGCCGCGGACGAGAACATGGAGGCGCACGGCTTCGACCACCTGGACACCACGCCGGACGCGATGAAGATCCAGCAGGCCTACGAGGCGGCGCACCCGCGCCCGGTGGTGACGGCCGCGACGGTGGCCGACCACCTGGACCATATGCGGGAGGTCGCGGGCGTCGACCACATTGGTATCGGCGGCGACTTCGACGGCACGGCCTTCACCCCGGCCGGGCTCGACGATGTGGCGGGCTACCCGAACCTGATCGCGGAGCTGCTGCGCCGCGGCTGGTCGGCGGCGGACCTGGCGAAGCTCACCTGGCGCAACGCGGTACGGACGCTGCGGGGGGCGGAGGACGTGGCCAGGGGGCTGCGGGCGATCCGGGGCCCGTCGAACGCGACGATCAAGCAGCTCGACGGCTGAGACGAAGCGACGCGGCGGTACGGGGCGGGGGTACGGGGCTCGGGCGCCGTACCCCCGCCCCGTCCCGCCGCGCCCCGAACACCTGACCGCGCGAACGCTGGACTGGACGTCCCCCTCAGGCGCGGGGACGCCCCATCGCCCGGTACGTCCAGCCCGCCTCGCGCCACACGGCGCTGTCCAGAGCGTTCCGCCCGTCCAGGACGATCCGCTTCCTGGCGACCTCGCCCAGCTCCGCCGGGTCGAGCTCGCGGAACTCGCGCCACTCCGTCAGGTGCAGCACCACATCCGCGCCCCGCACGGCGTCGAGCGCCGAGTCCGCGTAGCCGAGCGTCGGGAAGAGGCGCTTCGCGTTGTCCATGCCCTTGGGGTCGTACACCGTGACCTGGCCGCCCTGAAGGTGCACCTGGCCCGCCACATTGAGCGCGGGGGAATCACGTACGTCGTCCGAGTCCGGCTTGAAGGTCGCGCCGAGCACCGCCACCCGCTTGCCCAGGAAACCGCCGTCCCCGAGCGCCACGCGCGTCAGCTCCACCATGTGGCCGCGCCGCCGCATATTGATCGAGTCGACCTCCCGCAGGAAGGTCAGCGCCTGGTCCGCGCCCAGCTCACCGGCGCGGGCCATGAACGCCCGGATGTCCTTGGGCAGACACCCGCCGCCGAAGCCGATCCCGGCGCGCAGGAACTTGGACCCGATGCGCTCGTCGTAGCCGATGGCCTCGGCGAGCTTGGCGACATCCCCGTCCGCGGCCTCGCACACCTCGGCCATGGCGTTGATGAAGGAGATCTTGGTCGCGAGGAAGGAGTTCGCGGCGGTCTTCACCAGCTCGGCGGTCGGGTAGTCCGTCACCACGAACGGCGACCCTTCCCCGACGGGCGTCGCGTAGACCTCGCGCAGCAGCTTCTCGGCGCGCTCGCTCTCCACACCGACCACGAGCCGGTCGGGGTGCAGCGTGTCCTGTACGGCGAAGCCCTCCCGCAGGAACTCGGGGTTCCAGGCCAGTTCGGCGTCCGCGCCGACCGGGGCGAGCTCGGCGAGCAGGCCGGCAAGGCGTGCCGCGCTGCCGACGGGCACGGTCGACTTGCCGACGACCAGGGCGGGTCGCTTCAGCTGCGGCGCGAGGGAGGCGAAGGCGCGGTCCACGTAGCTCATGTCGCAGGCGTACTCGCCGTGCTTCTGCGGAGTGTTCACGCAGACGAAGTGGATATCGCCGAACTCCCCGACCTCCTCCCAGGAGGTCGTGAAGCGCAGCCGCCCGCTGGATCCCTCGATCCCGGCGACATGGCGGGCGAGCAGCTCCTCAAGCCCCGGCTCGTACATGGGGACCTTGCCGGCGGACAGCATTTCGATCTTTTCGGGGACCACATCGAGGCCGAGGACCTCGAAGCCCAGCTCAGCCATGGCCGCGGCGTGGGTGGCGCCGAGATATCCGGTGCCGATCACAGTGATCCTCAGGGCCATGCGGTGCTCCAGTGACTGTGAAGTGCGGGCGAGGTTCGGGCTCAAGTGCGAGGTCCGAGCATAACCGGGGCTGGTCGGGGGTAGCCGGGGGCCTTTGCCGGCCCGGTTTCCCCTTGTCGCCAAGGTCACGTATCCCGGGAGCGCCGGGCACTCTAAAATTACGTTACTTAACGGTAGTTAGCATTCTGGGGAGTGAGAGTCTTGGCCGGTTCGGCTGATTTCGACCTGTACCGCCCATCCGAAGAGCACGACATGCTCCGCGACGCCGTCCGCTCGCTCGCCGAGGCGAAGATCGCCCCGTTCGCCGCGCAGGTGGACGAGGAGGCCCGCTTCCCGCAGGAGGCGCTGGACGCGCTGGTGGCCTCCGACCTGCACGCCATCCATGTCCCGGAGGAGTACGGCGGCGCGGGAGCGGACGCGCTGGCGACGGTCATCGTGATCGAGGAGGTCGCCCGCGTCTGCGCGTCCTCGTCCCTGATCCCGGCGGTCAACAAGCTCGGCTCCCTCCCGGTGATCCTCGCGGGCGGCGAAGACCTCAAGAAGAAGTACCTGGGCCCGCTGGCCAAGGGCGACGGGATGTTCTCGTACTGCCTCTCCGAGCCGGACGCGGGGTCGGACGCCGGCGGCATGAAGACCAAGGCGGTGCGGGACGGGGACTTCTGGGTCCTCGACGGCGTGAAGCGCTGGATCACCAACGCGGGCGTCTCCGAGTACTACACGGTGCTGGCCGTCACCGACCCGAGCAAGCGCACCAAGGGCATCAGCGCCTTCGTGGTGGAGAAGTCGGACGAGGGGGTCTCCTTCGGCGCCCCGGAGCGGAAGCTCGGCATCAAGGGCTCGCCGACGCGCGAGGTCTACCTCGACAACGTACGCATTCCGGCGGACCGCATGATCGGCGAGGAGGGCACCGGCTTCGCCACGGCGATGAGGACCCTGGACCACACGCGCATCACGATCGCGGCGCAGGCGCTGGGCATCGCGCAGGGGGCGCTGGACTATGCCAAGGGATACGTCCAGGAGCGCAAGCAGTTCGGCAAGGCGATCGCCGAGTTCCAGGGCGTGCAGTTCATGCTCGCGGACATGGCGATGAAGCTGGAGGCGGCGCGCCAGCTGACGTACTCGGCGGCGGCGAAGTCGGAGCGCGGGGACGGTGACCTGACGTTCTTCGGCGCGGCGGCGAAGTGCTTCGCGTCGGATGTGGCGATGGACATCACGACGGACGCGGTGCAGCTGCTGGGGGGCTACGGCTATACGCGGGACTACCCGGTGGAGCGGATGATGCGCGACGCGAAAATCACGCAGATCTACGAGGGTACGAACCAGGTTCAGCGAATCGTGATGGCGAGGAACCTGCCCTAGCAGGGCTTTTGCGGCCCGACCGACCGCGGGCCGCACGGCTCGGGCCGTCCACAGGCATGTGGACGGCCCGAGCCGCTGCTGTGGCTCCGTCAGAACGGGTCAGCGTTGCCGTCGTCCCATCCGCCAGGGTTGTTCATCGCCGCGCCGCGGCACTCGAGGATCTTCCCCTGCTCCAGCAGGCAGAGCTCAAGCTTCACCCAGTTGATGTTGTCGTGGTCGGAGAAGTACAGGTAGGTCTCCCAGCTGCCGGTGTCCCCGGCGCCGCCGGTCACCTTGCGCATGGTGAAGTACTCGGTGCCCCGCTTCTGGCTGTTCGAGACCACGCGCACGCCCACACTGTGGCCGTCCACTTTCTGGTCCTGCGCCCACAGCTTGATGGGCTTGATGCTCCAAGGGCTCTGCCACACGAAGGTGGCCGTGCCCTCGCCCCACGACTCGTCGATGTTCCTGGTGCCCTGTTCAGCCGCAGCGGCCGGCGAGGCGGCAGCCGGCACCAGGAAGGCGGCAAACGCCACGGCGACCGCTGCGGCAGTTACCGCGACGGCATTTTTCACGCCCTGGTGCGGCGGCCTCGGCCACCCTCCGCTACGGCGGGGGGGTCTCCATGTCCGTTTCCGTCAGACGATGTTGCGCGGGTCGTCCAGCCACACCCGTTGTCCGTCACCACCGGCCGACAGGCGTCAGGCGCCAGGGGGCCGGGGCCATGACGCCGTCGCGTTGGTGTGGAGGCGAACCGGAACGACACCCTCCGGTGCAGTTATGCTGCGCTGCCGCATACCGGCGATCAGCCGTCAGAGCATGACAGGGGTGGGTAATGAGAACGGGCGCAGACCGAAAAGCAGCGGAGCTGCTTCGCCAGATCGCGAGTGAGGACGTCGTCGTACTGCGGCACGAGATGTCCATAGCCGGAAAGCTGGCCTCCCAGGCATATGTCGTAGAGCAGTACGGCTTCGAGTACGGGGAGGCGTGGCGTGAAGGGCCCAACAAGCAGACACTGACGGTTCACATGTACCGCGACCCGCGTCCCGAGGCGCGTCGGCGCGAGGCGGCGACCATCGCCGCGTTCCCGGAAGCCGGCAACGGCGGTGCCGTTCCCGGGATGCAGCCCGGGTCGTTGAAGCCGACCGCCGAGGCGCAGGAGGCAGTAGCGCGGCTCAAGGACCGGATCGGGTTCGACGTCATGAGCAAGGGGGCGGACAAGAAGCAGAAGGCCGTCGCGTGGGGATGCTGCGGAGTCCTCGTGCTGACTCTGCTGCTTGCCGGAATGTACGTCGGAGCACTGGCCGGGGGTGCCGTGATGGCCGCGTTCCTGGCGGGAGCCTTCAAGCTGAGCACTGTCCGCAGGCAGCGGCTTGCGCAGCGGTTGCAGGACGCCGGGTTCGTCCCCGTGCAGGACGAGCACGGCAGGCAGCGCTTTTTGCGGCCGGGACAGCAACTGCCCGGGCACGCGAACCCGTTCGTGGGCTGAGAGAGCCCCGAAGGGGCCCGCACCGGGCAGTGGATGCCGGTGCGGGCCCCTTCGCGTACGTCAGCGGTCCGAGGTGACCGTGACCTTCTCGTCGTTGTTCAGCTGCTGCACCAGCTGCTTCACCTTCGCCTTGTCCCAGACCAGGTTCCCGCCGCTGCTCCCCGAGATCGGGATGTTCATCGACGTGCCGTCGCCGCCCGTCACGCCCTTCATCGCGAAGAACATCTGGCCCAGCGACCACAGGGACATGTCCTTGTCGACAATCAGCGTGTCCAGGCCCGCGCCCATCACCGGGTAGAGCTTGAACGGGTTGATGATCGTGCCCGGCGTCGCCGTCTGGCTCGCGAGCGCCGCGAGGAACTTCTGCTGGTTCTTCGTACGGTCCAGGTCGCTGTTGGCGAACGCGTACCGCGTCCGTACGAACGCCAGCGACTCCTCGCCGTCGAGCGTCTGCTTGCCCGCCTGGAAGTCCGCGCCCGAGTTCTTGTCCTTGAACGCCTTCGGGATGTCGATCTCCACACCGCCGATCGCGTCCACGATGTTGGCGAAGCCCGCGAAGCCGATCTCGACGTAGTGGTCGATACGCAGGCCCGTGTTGAACTCGACCGTACGGACCAGCAGCTCCGGGCCGTCCGTCGAGTACGTCGCGTTCAGCTTGGTGCGCTTCCCTGCTGCCGGGAAGAGCTTGCCCGACTCCGAGCCCCTGAAGGACGGAATCTCCACGTCCGAGTCGCGCGGCAGCGAGATCAGGGTCGGCCCGTTCGAGCCGTCGTGCAGGATCATCATCGAGTCGGTCCGCTTGCCCTCGGCCGAGCCCGTGTGGAGCTTCTTCTTCTCCTCCGCCGACATGCCCTCACGGCTGTCGGAGCCCACTATCAGATAGTTCGTGCCGTCGCCCGCGCTCGGGCGCTCGATCACCTTCGACAGGTCGACCTCCCGCTTGAGCTTGGAGTCGGCCCAGAAGTACGTGCCTATGGAGACCACGAGCAGCGCCACGACCAGGGTCAGCGACCCGATCTTGATCCGGCGGCGCCAGTTCGGGGCCGGTCGGCCGCCGGGCGGCGGGCCGCCGTACGGCTCGTGGCGGCTCTGCGGTGGGACGCCGCCGTTGCCGCCGGCGGGGGAGCCGTAGACCTGGCCCGTGTTGTAGTCGCTGTCGTACGACGACTGCTGGTCAGGGCCGGCGTCGTACGTCCGCGGCTGCTGCGGAGGGACCCCGCCGTACTGCGGCGGGCCCGGAGGGGCAGCAGGGCGCTGCACATGGCGCATCACCTGCGCGCCCTCGGGCTGGGCGCCGGCGCTGCCACGTCCGTAACCGCGCGCGTTGCCCGCGTTGCCGTTGCCGTCGCGGTTGTCGTCGGTCCATCCATCGGGCCAATCGTTCATGCGGACAGTGTGCAGGCCGGGCGGTCCCGCCAGACAGGGAGGGTGGGAAATCGGGCCACGCCTGTTGCCAAGCTGATGCAATGAGGGCCCCGGCACGGCCCCGCATAGGGTGGAGGGCATGACAGATCAGCCCCAGCGCCCGGAGAGTGAGATTCCGGGCAAGCCCACCTCGGCGTCCCGGACGACCCTCAGCCACATCATGACCCACAGTGACACCAACCTCCTCGGCACGGTGCACGGCGGCGTGATCATGAAGCTGGTGGACGACGCGGCGGGCGCGGTCGCGGGCCGGCACTCCGGCGGGCCCGCCGTCACCGCCTCCATGGACGAGATGGTCTTCCTGGAGCCGGTCAGGGTCGGCGATCTGGTTCATGTGAAGGCGCAGGTCAACTGGACCGGCCGGTCCTCGATGGAGGTCGGCGTGCGGGTGCTGGCCGAGCGCTGGAACGAGTCGACCCCGGCGACGCAGGTCGGCAGCGCGTATCTCGTCTTCGCGGCGGTCGACGCGGACGGCAAGCCCCGCACCGTACCGCCGGTGCTTCCCGAGTCCGAGCGTGACCGGCGGCGTCACCAGGAGGCGCAGATCCGGCGTACGCACCGGCTCGCCCGGCGGCGCGCGATCAAGGAGCTGAGGGAGAAGCGCACGGCGGAGGGTATGGCGGATTAGCGCCCAGCGGCGGGCCTATCAGCGGGTCTACCAGCGGGCCTCAGCGGCAGACGACCTGGTCTCCCTTCACCGCGCCGTACTCCCCGCGGGCGGGCTCCTCCGCGCGTACCGGCGTGGCCGCCTTGAAGTCCCGGCCCGCCACCACCTTCAGGGTCGGGCCCTGGCCCTTGGACTTCCGTAGCTCCGAACCCGGCAGCGCCGCCGCGAGCGATCTCGCCGAGCGGTCCCAGCGCGGGTCGTACAGCACATAGGTGCGCCGGACCTCGCGGCTCTCGCCGTTCAGCGGGGCGCGGGTGGTGTTGAAGCCGATGGCGCGCAGCGCGTCGTCCATTCTCCTGCCGAGGCCGTCCGTGTGTGTTCCGTTGTAGATCTGGACCCGGATACGCCGTGGCTCGACATCCACCAGTGCTGTTGACGGCTGTGCCGAGGCCGAGGCCGGTACGGGTACGGGTACGGGTACGGGTACGGGTACCGGCCCCGACGGCGCCGCGGTGAGCGGCTTGTCCTCGCGCAGCATCCGGAACAGCTTCCCCGCCTTCGCCTCGTCCCACTTCACCGTCGAGCCGATCCCCTTCACAATCACGCTGGAGTCGCCCACCGGCACCGACGTGAACTCCGACGACGCCGCCGAGAACCCCCGCATCGCCCTGCCCAGCGCGACCAGCTCCGCCGCGCCGAAGCCCTTGTCGGCCCGTACGGAATCCAGCATCGTCCCTGTGACATCGCGGAACTTCCCAGGGTTCAGCAGGGCGCCGCCCTGAGCCCCCTGGTGGATGAGAGCCGCCAGGAAACGCTGCTGGCGCCGCATCCGGCCCAGGTCGCCCGCCCCGTCGACATGGCGCGAGCGCACGTACTGCAGCGCCTGCCCGCCATTCAGCCGGTGCGTGCCCGCGCCCAGATCGAGACCGGTGCGCGTGTCCTTCAACGGCCGGGCGGTGCAGATCTCCACCCCGCCCAGCGTGTCCACCGTCTTCATGAAGGTGGTGAAGTCGACCTCCAGATAGTGATCGATCTTCACCTTGGTCAGCTGCTCGACGGTCCGCACGGTCAGCTGAGGACCGCCCTCCGAGTACGCCGCGTTCAGCTTCAGCGGATGCGCCGTGTGGCGCTCGCCCGTGCGGGCGTCCGTGTGCTCGGGAATCTCGGCGTAACTGTCCCGCGGCAGGCTCACCACACTCGCGCGCTCCCGGTCCGCCGAGATGTGGACCAGCATGATCGTGTCGGCGCAGCGGCAGGGCGCGCCGCCGAGGCGGTATGTCCGCTTGTCCTCCGGCGTGATCTTGTCGCGGCCGTCCGTGCCGACGACCAGCAGATTCATGCCGTGGCCCGCCTCGGGCCGGTTCTTCATGTCCTTGAACGGGTCGACCCGGCCGATCCCCGTGTCCAGGCTGGTGACCACCGCGTGCCCGATGCCGCCCGTGCTCAGCACCAGCACCGAGAGCGTCGTCGCCACGCGCGTACGCCAGTGGGTCGTCCGCACCGCAGGACGGGGTCGGGGCCGGGGCTGAGACGGCCGGGGCTGAGACGGCCGGGGCTGAGACGACTGGGGCTGGGACCGGGACCGGGGGCGGGGACGGGGGCGGTGGCCCGGGCTGGGGCCGGGAGCGCGGCGGGGGCGGGGCGGCGTGGGCACGAGGGACACCTCCGCGGGGTGAAGAGGGGGAATCCTGAGCACCGTAGGCCCATACGATCTGCGACAACCGGCAGGGACCGGCCGCCGCGCGTCCGTGTCCCCCATTCGCGGTAACGTGGCGCCCGATGAACGCCACGCCGCCTGTCTCCGTGATCATGCCGGTCCTCAACGAGGAGCGGCATCTGCGCGACTCCGTCCGTCACATCCTCCAGCAGGAGTACGACGGCGAGATGGAGGTGGTGATCGCGATCGGACCGTCCACGGACCGTACCGACGAGATCGCCGCCGAGCTCGTACGGGAGGACCCACGGGTCCACACCGTGCCCAACCCCACCGGCCGCACCCCGGCCGCCCTGAACGCCGCCATCAAGGCATCGCGCCACCCGATCGTGGTACGCGTCGACGGCCACGGCATGCTGTCGGCCAATTACATCGCCACCGCCGTCCGTCTCCTGGAGGAGACCGGCGCGCAGAACGTCGGCGGCATCATGCACGCCGAGGGCGAGAACGACTGGGAGCGGGCCGTCGCCGCCGCCATGACCGCCAAGATCGGCGTCGGGAACGCGGCCTTCCACACCGGTGGCGAAGCCGCCCCGGCGGAAACCGTGTATCTGGGTGTCTTCCGCCGTGAGGCGCTGGAGCAACAGGGCGGCTACAACGAGGAGTTCATCCGCGCCCAGGACTGGGAGCTGAACTTCCGTATCCGCGAGGCGGGCGGCCTGATCTGGTTCTCGCCGGAGCTCAAGGTCCAGTACCGGCCGCGGCCCTCCGTCCGCGCGCTCGCCAAGCAGTACAAGGACTACGGCCGCTGGCGTCATGTCGTCGCCCGCTACCACCAGGGCTCCATCAACCTCCGCTACCTCGCCCCGCCGGCCGCCGTCTGCGCGATCGCCGCGGGCATCGTGGTGGGCGTGGCCCTCACCCCCTGGGGCCTGCTGATCCCGGGTGGCTACCTGGCCGCGATCGCCGCCGGGTCGGTCCCGGCCGGCAAGGGGCTGCCGCTCAAGTCCCGCCTGCGGATTCCGGTCGCGCTGGCCACGATGCACATGTCGTGGGGGTACGGCTTCCTGACCAGCCCGCGCTCGCTGGCGCGGAAGGTCATCGCGAGCCGCCGCCCGTCCGTGAAGACGGAGACGGCCGCCTGAACCTGAACCACGTACGTACGCGAAGGAGCCCCGGGCAGGTCGTCGCCCGGGGCTCCTTCGCTTCCGCCGCCCTCGCTGCTAATAGGTGAAGCCGGGCTGCACGGGCATGCAGAACTTGTCGTCGTCGCCCTGCAGCGCGTTCGCCGAAGTCGGCGTCTTGTCGTCCTTCGGCGCCGCCTTCGGGAAGGCGGTGCCCTTGCGCCAGTCGGCGCCCACGGTCAGCGTGATACCGGTGGCCTCCGTCGACTTCTTCACCGAAGTGAGCGGAATCCCCAGGGACGTGGCAATCGCCTGCGCGTCGCCCTCCAGCTCCGCGTTGGAGAACAGGATCATCGTCTTCTTCTGCGGATTGCGCGTGGCGTCCTTCTTGGCCTGGGTGAAGCCCTTGCCCGTGAGGATCTCGGCGACCGTCCCAGCCCGCCCCCTCTCGGCGAGCAGGCCGTCGCCGTCGGTGCCGTTCTGCACCAGCACCGCGATCTCACCGGGCGCCGCCGCCGGGTCCTTGGACTTGGCGGGCACGGTGGCGGGCTTCTTCTTCGACGCCTTGCCGTCCATCGGAATGTCTTCACGGATCATGCGGAACACCTGCTCGGCGTCGCCCGGCTTGGGCACGACCTTGCCCGTGTAGCCCTGCCGCGTGCTGTATTCGTTCGGCATGGTCGTCATGGTGATGCGCCCGGTCGGAACGCTCTTGAGCTCCTGGGCCAGGTCGTAGAGATCCGTGACGGTTTCGATGTTCTTGTCGACGACGAGCGCGTTGATCGCGGCCGTGGCGAGCTTGCGCAGCTTGTTCGGGTCGGTGAGCTTGGTGTTCTTGCGCATCTCGCGGACCATCGAGTTCATGTACATATGCTGCCCGCGGGTGCGGGCGAGGTCGGTTCCGTCGATGAAGCCGTAGCGCGTACGCAGCCACTGGAGCGCCTGTTCGCCCTTGACGGGGTGCGTGCCCTTCGGCAGCTTCAGCCCGGAGCCCTCGCCCTTGCTGTTGAGTGAGTGGACGTTGTCCAAAACGCAGACGGGGACGCCGCCGATCGCGTCGGCCATGGAGACCACACCCGCGAAGTCGATCATCATGAAGTGGTCGATGGTGATGCCGGTGAGCTTGAACCAGGTGGCCACCGTGCAGCCGGGCCCGCCGCGGCCGAGCGACTCATTGGTCTGCGTCCAGGTGGTGGCGGCGAACTTCTTGCCGGTGTCGGGGTCCTCGCACGCCGGTATGTCCAGCATGGTGTCGCGCGGCATGCTGATCGCGGAGATATTGCTGCGGTCGGCCGAGATGTGCAGCAGCAGCTGTACGTCCGCGAGCGGCGGGCCGTTGAACGTCTTCTTCGCGCCGCCGAGCGCCTGGTTCGCCTTGTTGTTCCGCGCGTCAGAGCCGATGACCAGTATGTTCAGCGGGGTCTGCCCGGCGGCGTTGGCCTTGTGGCCGGGCATCTTCTCGCCGAGCGTCAGGTCGTCCTTCTTGAGCTTGCTGTTGAGGTACTCGTAGTAGAGGTATCCGGCCCCGGCCGTGCCCACGATCAGCAGCGCCACCGAGGAGGCGACCCAGCGCAGTATCCGGCGTTTGCCGCTGGGTCTTCCGCGTCGGCGCGCGTCGGCGCGACGTTGACCGCTGCCGTCGTCGCTGCCCTCGCCATCCGCCGCCGCCGCCGTCGCCGTCGTGGCGTCCGTGCCGCTGCCGGGCGGGTCGATCGTGCCCGTACGGCTCTTGGGCACGCGCTCGCCGCCCGCGCCCTCCTCGCTGTACAGGCTGTCGTCCCAGCCCAGCTCGCGGGCTTGGGCTTGGCGGCCACGGGACCGCGGCCCTTCCCCCCGTGCTCTGTTCTGTCCCACCCCGGGTCCCCCCCCTGTAGTTCAGGCTCTCCCCATGACCCGGTGTTCCGGTGTCACTTGGCGCACACTTGCTTGTCCGCTTCGACCTTCTGCACATCCGAGGGCAGCTTGGCCGGACCGCTGATGGGCACCCCCGCGCCCTTGAAGTCCGAGCCGAGGGTCAGCGTCATCGCCTCAAGCCCCACGGCGTCCGTTGCGCCCGGCTTCAGCGCCGTGGCGGGCAGGCCCATCAGGTCCGCGAGCTTACGGGCCTGATCGGCCTGGTTCGGCGCGTACGTCAGCGTCGTCGTGGCGAGGTTCTGCGGCGCGTTGCCCTCGTTGCTCGACTTCAGTACGCCTTGCTCGTTCTGCAACCATTGCAGGGTCGCCAGCGCCGCCCCTTGCTTCTGGCTGCCGTTGAAGACCGCGACGCGCACATCGGCGGCGGCGGCCCTGGTCCCCTTGAGGAGGCCCTGCTGCCGGGCCTTGGCGGCCTGCTCCTTCGCCTTCACCTCGGTCAGCGAGGTGTCGCTCTTCATCATCGAGAACAGCGTTTGGGCCTGGGGCTCTTTGAGCACGACCGTGGCCTTGATCTTCTCCGCGGGGTTGTCGTTGACGGGCACCGTGGCGAAGGTCAGGTTCTTCATCTCGAACTTGCCGAGCTCCAGGCCCAGGTCGCGGAGCTTCCCGATGTCGCTGATCTTGCTGTCGACGGTCAGCGCCTTGGTGCCGGCCTCCGCCAGCTTGAACAGCTTCGTCGGGCTGCTGAGCGTGTCGTTCGACTTCAGGGTGCGCATCAGCGAGCTGAGGAACTGCTGCTGCTGCTGGATGCGGTCGAGGTCACCCCTGTTGCCGAACGAGTACCGGGTGCGGAGGAATGCCAGGGCCTCTTCGCCCTGGATCTTGTGATTGCCCGCCGGCAGATTCAGATGCGACTCCGGGTCCTTGACGTCCTTGGCGAGACAGATGGGGACACCGCCGACCGCGCTGGTCAGCGTCTTGACGGCATTGAAGTCGGCCACCATGAAGTGGTCCAGCGTGATGCCGGTGATCGCCGTGACTGTCCGCATGGTGCAGCTCGCCGTACGCCCGGACTGGCCGAGGCTCGTGTTGAACCGTTCGTTCGGAGTTCCGGGGATGGTCTTGACGGAGCCGTCCGGCTGCGTGGTGTCACAGTCCGGGATGTCGGTCTTCAGGTCACGGGGAATGCTCAACGCCGTCGCGTTGGTGCGGTCCTTGGACACATGCAGCAGCACCGTCGTATCGGCGTGGCCGGGGCTGTTCTTGTCGCCGTAACCCTGGTTGCCCGCGCCGGTGCGCTTGTCCGTGCCGATCAGCAGGATGTTGATCGCCCGGTCCTTGCTGAAGCCGCCGGTGCCCGCGTTGTCGTCGGGGATCGTGGTGATGTTCGAGTTGAGGTGCTCGTAGTAGAGGTATCCGCCGGTCACGGTCGCGACCATCACCAGCGCGAGCGTGCCGCCCGTCCACAGCAGCATCTTCTTCGCACGCGATTTGGACTGCTTGCGCTTGCGGCGGCCGACTGTGGCGGACGCCGCACTCTCGGCGCCCTTGCCCGCGCGGCGCGAGCGCTGCCCGGGCACGTCGCCACCAGGTGTGCCGGGCGTGCCGGGCGTGCCGGGAGCGCCGGGCACGTCATGGCCGGGAATGCCCAGGGCCTGGGTGTCGCCGCCGGGCGCCTGCCGGGGGCCGGGCGCGGCGGTACCGCGGCGTCGCTGCCCTTGGCTCTGTCCCTGTCCCTGACTCTGTCCCTGGCGCGGAGTCCGCGGGGCCGGGGGTCTGGTCGCAGCGGCGCCAGGCGGGGCCGATGGCTGCTGTGCGGAATTGTCCAGTCGCAATTCGTAATTGCCGGTTTGCGGATTGAGTACCCACTGGTCGGCGGGATCGATCTCGTCCGCCTGTCCACGGCTTTGCGCATCCACGGTTGCCTGAGTCCTCCGTCGGTGCCACGCGAGGCGCCTCCCCCGAAGGGCGCTCGGTCTTTCGATCCAGCAGTGCGCGACCCATGGTCGGGGTCGGATAGACCGGATCGCGTCACACTATCCGCCCAGTTCAGCGTCGAGCGACGTCCGTGACACATTCCACGTCCCTTACATGCGGGCAATCCACCCAATCTCCATAGACTACCGACCCTGCCTTGGCCATTGTTTTACTCACACATACCGACAGCGGCGTTTGTGCCGGTGAAAGTCGGGGTCGGGGTGGGGCTGGCACCGGTGCTGGTGTCGCCCGATTCTTTTTCGGTTTCCTTGTCCGGGTCCGTCTTCGCGACGACTGAGACCGGTTTGTCCTCGCGCAGCCGCTGGAAGAGGTCGCTCGCGTCGGGCTGGACCAGTTCGTCGCGGTTCCGGTTCGCCGTGTACGGCTGCCGCGGAACCGTCAGAAACTGCACCTTTTCCGTCGGAATGCTGCGGAGCGCGCGGGTCAGATCGTACAGATCCTTGAGCGAGTCCAGACCCGGGTCCGTGGTCAGCGACTTGGTCGCCGCGTCCAGCACCGGGACGAGCCTGGCCGGATTGAGCAGTACGCCGTCGCTCTGCATCTTGTTGACCAGCGCGCCCAGGAACCGCTGCTGGCGGTCCATGCGTTCGGTGTCGCTGCCGTCGCCGATGGACTTGCGGGCGCGTACGTAACCGAGCGCCTCCTCGCCGTTGAGCTTCTGCTTGCCCGCCGCGAGCCGCAGGCGGGCGTCGGCGTCGTTGATCGGCTCGGTGAGGCAGACATCGACCCCGTCCACCGCGTCGACCATGTCCTTGAAGCCGCTGAAGTCCACCACCATGTGGTGGTCGAGGCGGATACCGGTGAGGCGCTCGACCGTACGGACGGTGCATGCCGTGCCGCCGAGCTCGAACGCCCAGTTGAACTGCGAGAACTGATTCCGCGAGCGGGTGCCGTCGTGCTTGCGGCAGCTCGGGATGTCCACCATCAGATCGCGCGGGACGGACATCGCGGTCGCGCTCCGCAGGTCCGCGGAGATGTGCAGCAGGATGGTGGTGTCCGAGCGCTGGCTGCCGCCGTCGTCACGGCCGTACTTGCTGTTGCCCTCGCCGGTGCGGGTGTCGGAACCGAGGAGCAGGATGTTCTGCGCGTCGTGAACGAGCGGGGTCGGGCGCTCCTTCTCGTACGTCTCCAGTTCCTCGGCGGCGGTGGTGTCGGTGGTGATGTTGGCGTCGAGCTTGCGGTAGAACCACCAGCCGACGCCGGCGGCGGCGAGGAGGACGAGGGAGGTGGCGAGGGCGGTCCAACGCACCCAGTGCTGCTTGTGTTTGGGCACGATGTCCTCGGCGTCGCTGTCCTCGGCGTCACCATCCACGGTGCCGGTGACCGCCTCCGAGTCCGCCTTCGCCCTCGCGTCCGGTGCCTCGGCGGTCCCGGCCCCGGGCCCAGGCGTTCCGGTGGGCGGCTCGTTCTCGGCCGGCCCGTCCGGTTCGGTGGGCGTGCCAGCACTGTCCGTCACGTCTGCGTCCATCCTTCACGGCGTCGGCGGCGCGCTGGGTCGCCGATCGCAGGACTAGACGGCTGAACCTCGCGCTTGGTTGTGCTCGGTTGTGATTGCCTTTGTGTTGAAGCGCATGCATCGCCGATCATCCACCGGAGTTGACTCTGAGGCCCGGGGGCTCGGCCCGGGTGTGCGCCACACGAGTGGACCTCAGAGGCTTGTCATACTGCGGTTTTGGTGACCCGCTCGCTGTCGACCCGCTTCGCGAGACCCTCCTGGGACAGCTCGCCGAGGTACGGACAGAGCACCACGGATCCACCCGCCGCGAGCGGCGCGTACAGCCCGGCGGACAGCCCCTCCCACGAGTCGTACGAACGTCCCGAGAGCAGCCGCGAGCCGGGCGCAAGGCCGAATCCGGCCGCGTCCGCGCGGGCCCGCTCCACCAACTGCGCGCCGGTGAACTCGATGCCGTCCACGGCCAGGGCGGGTGCGTCGGGATCCACCGGTGCGTACGGGGCGAAACGGTCACCCTGGCTCGGCACCTCGACCGCGTAATCCAGGTAACCGGCGGGCGGCTGAGGGAAGCGGCGGCCGAGCGGCGCGAGGGAGAGCGCGACGCGCTCGCCGGAGCAGGCGAGTCCGGCGTCGAAGTGCCCGGGCCCGGCGACGACGAGGTCGGCGTCCGCCGGATCGCCGCCGATGTCCACGACCACGCCCACCGAGGAGCAGGCGAGCAGCCAGACCGCGCTCTGCCAGTGCGCGGGCAGCAGCAGAGCGAGCCGGTCGCCGGGCGCGGCGGCAAGATCGCCCTGGAGCAGGTTCGCCGTCTTGGCCACCCAATTGGCGAAGGTGGTCACGGACAATTCGATCCGCTCACCGGTGGCGTCGTCGTAGAAGGTGACCAAGGGGCGCGCCGGGTCCGTGGCGAGCGCGGATCGCAGCAGGTCGGCAGGGGTACGGTCGCTGGCGTTCATCCGGGCAAGCGTACGTGGCGGGGCGGCGGGCGGGCCGCCGTACCGGTGACGGGGTCCACCGGTCGGACGGACGGGCCGCCGGTTTTCCGGGGAGCGGCGGCGGTGGACCCGGCACAGCATCGAAGCCATGCGTGGATTTCTAGCTACTTCGATCGGCGTCGCGTGCTCAGCCGCGCTGATACTGCCCCTCTGTCTGCCCTCCGGGGCCGCCGTTGCCTCGGCTTCAGGGGCATCGGATCCGCCCGGCTCCACTCAGTCCCTGCCGCTGGCGGCGGTTGATGCGGGGGGCTCGAACCGGTCGCTGGGGCCGGGAGCGGGGGCGGTTCATGGGCTGACCCGGCGTGACGTCAGACCGTTCTCCCTGGTCGGCATCATCTGGGACGACGTGCAGGCCGAACTGCACGGCACCGTCCAGATCCGCGTCCGGGCGGTGGGCTCCACCCGCTGGTCCGGCTGGCAGGACGTGGAGACCCACAACCACGAGCACGCGGCCGACCCCGGTACGGCGGAGAGCGACTCGGGGAAGGTGCGCGGTTCGACGGCGCCGCTGTGGGTGGGGGAGTCGGACGGCGTGGAGGTACGCGTACGGCCGGAGGCGATGCCGCTCCCCGAGGGGCTGCGCCTGGAACTCGTCGATCCGGGCGACGATCCGGAGGCGGAGTCCACGGTCGAGGAATCCACGGCCGAGGAGCCCATGTCCGCAGCGGAAGCCAGGAGCATGGCCGGGGGCGTTGGCGCACGGTCGCACACACGGCCGTACATCGGACCGCGCCCGCGCATCATCACCCGTAAGGGCTGGGGCGCCAGCGAATCGCTGCGCGAGGAGGGCTTCGTCTACTCGAAGGCGGTGAAGGCCGCCTTCGTACACCACAGTGCCACCGGCAACGGCTTCACCTGCAAGCAGGCGCCCTCAGTCCTCCGCAGCATCTACCGCTACCACGTAAAGAGCAGCGGATGGCGGGACATCGGCTACAACTTCGCCGTCGACAAGTGCGGAAACATCTACGAAGGACGCGCGGGAGGCGTGGCCAAGGCGGTGCGGGGCGCACACACGCTGGGGTTCAACACCAACAGCATGGGCGTCGCTGTGCTCGGCACCTACAGTCACTCCACTCCGCCGGCGGCGGCGGTGAACGCCGTCGCCCGGCTGACCGCGTGGAAGCTCGGACTGTACGGAGTCAATCCGCGCGGCCAGTCGGTGCTGACGTCGCAGGGCAGCAACAAGTACAAGAAGGGCAGAAAGGTGAGCTTCAACGCCATCTCCGGGCACCGGGACGGATTCCTCACGGAATGCCCCGGCAGCCGCCTGTACGGCAAACTCGGTACCGCCAGGACATCCTCGGCCGCGTATCAGGGCCGTCGCTGACGGAATCGCGGCAGCCCACTGCATACACTGGCCGGTCTCGAACGAGTGATCACGCCCGTCCGTCATGCCCGCCCCAGCAGGAAGCAGAGACAACACGGTGACTGAAGCGCCAGAAGCGATCCTCCTGGTCGGCGGCAAAGGCACGCGGCTGCGTCCGCTCACCGTCAACACGCCGAAGCCGATGGTTCCGGCGGCGGGTGTCCCCTTCCTCGCGCATCAGCTGGCGCGGGCACGGGCGGCGGGTGTCGTCCACGTCGTGCTGGCGACGTCGTACCTGGCGGAGGTGTTCGAGCCGTACTTCGGCGACGGCTCGTCGCTCGGCCTGCGCCTGGAGTACGTCACCGAGGAGGAGCCGCTCGGCACGGGCGGGGCGATCCGCAATGTGGCGTCCCGGCTGACCTCGGGCCCCGAGGACCCGGTGCTGATCTTCAACGGGGACATTCTGACGGGCCTCGACATCGGGGCGCTGGTCTCCACGCACCGGTCGTCGGGCGCGGACGTCTCGCTCCACCTGACGCGGGTCGAGGACCCGCGGGCCTTCGGCCTGGTCCCGACGGATGCGAACGGCCGGGTGACGGCCTTCCTGGAGAAGCCGCAGACGCCGGAGGAGATCGTCACCGACCAGATCAACGCGGGTGCGTACGTCTTCCGCCGCTCGGTCATCGACCTGATCCCGGAGGGCCGCGCGGTCTCGGTGGAACGCGAGACGTTCCCGGGCCTGCTGTCGTCCGGAGCGCATCTGCAGGGCATGGTCGACTCCACGTACTGGCTGGACCTGGGCACCCCGCAGGCCTTCGTCCGCGGCTCGGCGGACCTGGTTCTGGGCCGCGCCCCTTCCCCGGCGGTCCCGGGCCGCTGCGGCGACCGCCTGGTGCTCGCGTCGGCGACGGTGGCCCCCGACGCGAAACTGACGGGCGGCACGGTCATCGGCGAGGGCGCGGTGATCGGCGCGGGTGCCCGGATCGACGGCAGCGCGGTCCTGGAGGGCGCGACCGTGGAAGCGGGCGCGGTGATCTCGTCCTCCCTGATCGGCGCGGGGGCGCGGGTGGGGGCGCGCACGGTGCTGTCGGGCGTGGTGATCGGCGACGGCGCGGTGGTGGGGGAGGACAACGAACTCCGCGAGGGCGCGAGGGTGTGGTGCGGTGCGACGCTCCCGGCCTCGTCGGTGCGCTTCTCTTCTGACCAGTAGGACGGATACGGGTCCGACTGGGCCCTCGGGGCCGGGAGCCGGACGGGCGCGTGGGGACATTGCTGCGGCAGGCCGCCGAGGCCCCGCGTCCGCGCCGCGAAGCCGGCGCGCCCGGAGGTGTGGGGCGTCAGCCACCACGTTCCCTCCCCGGCAGGGGGCTGGGGGCACCGCCCCCAGTTTCGGGAAGGGGCGGGGTGGGGGAACAACACCGCCTACCCTCAAAGGGCGCACCCCGAGCCCCAAGGACCACCCCCGTGTCAGGACGCTTCGCCCCCCGCCACCCCCGCACCCCCATATCAGGCCCCCACACCGCCGTACCCCACCAGAAGGCCCACCCGCCAAGCTCGCGCACCCGGCGCTGGGCGCCCCCCGGGCCACTCGATCTCGGGCTGGTCCTTGGGCCCCTTCGGCGGGGGCCCGCCGATCCCACCTTCCGTACGACCCCGGACGGCTCCGTCTGGCGCACCAGCCATACGCCCGCCGGCCCCGGCACGCTCCGTGTCGGCCCCGGCCACGCCCCCGGCCCCGTCGCCGGAGAGGTCGAGGCCGAAGCCTGGGGCCCCGGCGCCGACTGGCTCCTGGAGCAGCTCCCGGCGATGCTCGGCGAGGCGGACGACCCCGCCGCCTTCACCCCGCACCACCGACTGATCGCCGCCTCCCAGCGCCGCACCCCGGGCCTGCGTCTCACCCGCACCGGTCGCGTTCTCGAATCCCTGATCCCCTCGATCCTGGAACAGAAGGTCACCACGGACGAGGCGTACCGCGCCTGGCGGCTGCTGGTAAGGAAGTACGGCGAGCCCGCCCCCGGCCCCGCCCCCGACCGGATGAGCGTGATACCCGACCCCCGCACCTGGGCGCTGATTCCCTCGTGGGAGTGGCACCGCGCGGGTGTCGACAACAAACGCGCGGCGACCATCCTGCGCGCCGTCCGCGTCGCCCGCCGCCTTGAGGAGGCCGCGGCGATGGAGCCCCAACAGGCCCAGGAGCGACTGGAGCTGATCCCCGGCATCGGCCCCTGGACCTCCGCCGAAACCATCCAGCGCAGCAACGGCGCCCCCGACGCCGTCACCACCGGCGACCTGCATCTGCCCGGCATCGTCGGCTACGCCCTCGTCGGCGACCGCACCACCGACGACGCGGCGATGCTCGAACTCCTCGTCCCCTACGCGGGCCAGCGCCACCGCGCCGCCCGCCTGATCCTCCTCAGCGGCCGGACTCCGCCCCGCCGCAAGCCGAAGATGCGGCGCACGGACATCGCCGCCTGGTAGATCGCCGGGGGCCCGGTCGAATCCGACCGGGCCCCCGACGCGTGCGCACGTACGTCAGCCGATGGCCAGCTTGCTCTGCCAGCCGCCGGCACTGATGTCGATGACCTCGACTCCGCTGTGCGGCATTTCCCCGCGTGTGCCCGCGTAGAAGCGCACGGCGCCGTCGGTCCGCAGCGTCCAGATGTCCGGGATCAAGTCGCCATTGGCGTCGGGGGTGCCGATGAGCAGCCGGATGCCGCTGGTGCCCCAGCCGGATGATCCGTACACCTCGTCCAGTCCCTTGGCCGAGTTGGCCGCGGCGGCGAGCGAGTTGAGATCGACGCCGCCGGACGCGGCCTTCTTGCCTGTACGCAGCAGCAGCCGCCCGGTCGCATCGGTCCGGTAGAGGAGGTCGGTGACCCCGTCCCCGGTGATGTCCTGGGCGGTGACGATGTCACGGTCCAGCCACGGCGAGCTGGACAGCTGGACCGCTTGCTCGACGGAGGCGCCGTTGTAGCCGATCAGCACCCAGATCGCGTCGCCGACCGTGAGGAAGAAGTCGGTCTTGCCGTCACCCGTGGCGTCTCCGGCGGAGACGATCTGGCTGATGGAGTCCGGAGCGGGCGCGTTCGACGGCAGCAGAATCTGCTGCCGCTTGTCGATGTTCACACCGCCGTATCCGTCACCGGGGTAGACCCAGAGCCTGCCCTCCCGGCGAGCGACCAGGTCCTGCAGACCGTCGCCGCCGTAGATGTCGCCGAGGTGGGTGATCAGGGTGTTCTTCCAGTACCCGGACGCCGCCGCGACATGGACCGGGCGGCCGTCGTCCCCGTTCGGATCCTTGTCCGGGTTGCCCTGGTACGCACCCGACATGGAGTAGTCGAGATCGCCTGTGCCCTTCAACAGGTCTGTCGTCGACTCGGAGGGGTACTGCCGCAGATTGCCGTTTCCGTCCACGACCATCAGGTCGGGCAGCCCGTCACCCGTGAAGTCCCCGGCCTTGTCGGCCTGGTCGCGCGGGGTGACGTAGAAGAAGTACTTCAGCGGCTGGGAGACATGGCCCGCGTCGTCCACCGCGCGCACATACAGCACATTGGGGCCCGCGAGCGGCGGCTTGGCGTTGGCCACGGTGGTCAGCGTGGTGACGGCAGCCCCGTTCGTACGCGGTACCGAGAAGGGGTACGAGGCCTGGTTGAAGCCGTACTCGAACTTCACCACATCGGTCTGGGCGGCCTTGAAGGTGAAGGAGCCCGCGGTGCCGAACTTGATCGTGCTCCACTTCACGTCCTCGGCATCGTTGTTGAAGCCGTTGTCCATGGCGTCGGCGTCCGGGAAGTGGGGCGAGGTGACGGTCGGCGGCGACGGCTTCGCACTGTCGAACACGAACCGGCACGGCGTCTTCGCGGGCGAGTACCCGGAGGCCGCGCCGAACTTGTCGACGGCCTTGGCGCGCCACGAGTAGGTGGTGCCGTTGACCAGCTTGAGTCCGCCGGTCACATTGCCGGTTGCCACCGGATCGGTGTGGACGCGGGCCGAGCTGGTCTGACTGCCGACGGACACCTTGCCCTTGGTGCCGAGCAGGTTGGCGGTGCTGCCACTGGTGGGCCACAGCTCGAACTGGAGCGTGGCGAGGTTGCCGTCCTTGTCGCTGCCGCTGCCCCAGAAGGTGATGGAGGAGGCTCCGACGTTCACGTACGGGGCGGTGGTGTCGCAGCTCAGGTTGGGGTCGAGGTCGAGGCTGCCGGGGGGCGCCGGCGGCCTGTTGTACGACAAGTCGACGTACGGGTCGCTGCCGCCGTCCGCCCGGAACTTCTTCCAGGAGTACTGAGAGTCCTCGTCCGAGGCCCTGAAGCCGACGGTCATCGTCTTCCAGCCGCCGTCGACGGCGCTCTTGGCGGTGGGTTTCACATCGAAGACGACGTACTCGTCGGGGCAGGAGGAGGACTTCCAGCCGTGCGCGAAGCTGCCGCCGCCGATCTTGTTGGCAGTCGTCATCTTCGGCGCGTTCTTCCACGTGGTCTTGGAGCTGATCGCGCCCGTAAGGTGCACCGTCATGCTGCGCTTGCTGCACGACCACGAGTAGGTCTCCAGAGCCCGCAGCTTCGCGCTGTGCACCGTGGCACCCTTCAGGTCCGGGTCCCAGTCGATGGTGAAGAACGACCGTGACGTGCCCCAGGTGTCCGATTCGAAGCCGACGCGGGCCTCGTGGGTGCCCCCCTTGTTGAAGCCCTTGCCGTTGTAGAAGTTGGCGTTGGGATGGCGGCTGTACGCCGTCGTCCAGTCGTTGGTGTGCTTCTTGACCGACGGGTCGATGAAGACGGGATACGCGGTCGTGGGATCCGTCAGGAAATCCTGATCAGGAGTGAGAACCCAGTCCGAGCCGGACAGGTCGGTCCCGACGAGCGTGCCGTGCGAGTTGGGCTGCGGCCCATTGAGAGACGGCAGGGAGAGTGTGGCCGCGGCGCCGGTCTGCGTGGGCTCCGGGGAGGGCTCCGCGGGTACGGGGGGAGCCGACCCCTCGATCTCGGTGATCACGGAGGGGTCGGCGGCCTCGTCGGTCGCCTCCGGCAGCACCTCGTTGAAGGTGTCGCCCTGGTCGCCGTCATTCATCGAGTCGGTGGGCTCGGCCGAAGCCGAGGGGGAGATCTCGGGGTCGGAGGTGGGAACCGGGGAGTCGGACGGGATGATCTCGGGGGGCGGGCTCGCCGTGCCGCCGCCCTGGCCGTCGGTGTCCGTCGGGGTGCCCGCGCTGTCCCACATCAGCGGAGTGGGGGAGACCGCCACGTCCTTGCCCCCGATGTCCTCGGCGCTGACGATGCCGGTGGTCGGGTCGAGCTGGAAGACCAGATCGGGGGAGGAGAGTCCGTACGAGAGCCGGGCGACACGTGGGTCAGCTGCCGCCTGACGGTTCTTCACGACCAGAAGCTGGGCGAAACCGCTGTCGTCGGCGGTGAGGACCAGGTCGGCGCCCGGGAGGATCTCCGGGTAGAGAGCGCGCGAGCCGTCGATGATGGGCTGAGGGACGCTCCCCGGCCAGGTCAGGGTGATGTCATGGCCGTTCACGGTCAGCGTCACCAGCGGGTCGCCGGTCGCGACAGCGCCCTTGAGCAGGGACATCTGTCGGACCTGGCCGCGCGAGGCACGCTCGGCGCCGGCCTTCGACCCGTCGGAGAAGACCATCTGTGCGTTCGTCGCCTTCGGCGCCCAGCCACCCTTGACCCGGGTGAGGTCCGTGTTGATGGCCTTCCATGCGCCGCCGACCTTCGCTCGTACCGGGCTGGCGTGGATACGCCGTTGGAGCAGCCCGTCGGGGCGTGCCCAGGTCGTCGAGTACGCGGTGCGCATCGCCGTGGCCTCCACCGACTGGCCGGTCCGCGTGGCCTTGATACCGGCGTCGGCCTCGCTCAGCGGAGCGCTGAGCTCAGCGGGCTTGTCCGAATCCCGTTGACCCCGTTGATCCCGTTGATCCACCGGGCCGTTCAGCCCGGCGTAGGTGAGCCCTGAGGCTACGACGACGGCCACCGCGACCGCCGACATTGACCGGCGTCCGGGCATGCGGCGCCATCTGCTCGTCATGAGCGAGATTCCCTTTCCCCCTCGAAACCGGCCTGACGGCGGACCGTCGGCCGGGCTCCTCCAGCTGGTCACGCGGGGTGCGGAGAGCGGGCCCGAGCGTGACGGATGCGAGCAGATCATGACGTACGAGGGGTCGGCTGATTGCTGACTGTGATGATCATCACTTGATCACTTCATGTCTGGCGTTTCTTCACAGTGGCCCCACAGAATCACACCGGCCTGATCTGGCCTCACCTGCGGTTTTTCGCCCATTGCCGCTCCATGTCGTCCGGGGGGACCACACCCGTGTCTGCAGTGCTGTCAGCGCGCCATCGGCGCCTTCGTTCTGCCCTGGTGCCGGCCATTGGTGCCGCACTCCTCGTGGGGCTTCTTCCCCTGCAGGCCATGGCGTTGCCGCCGGATCCCGCCAAGGACGAAGTGCCCCGCGAGGAACTCGTCCTGGAGGACCTCCCCGCCGAGCAACTCGTGAGCGGCGCGACCCGCAACGCCGGTCTGGAGAGCATCGAGGCAGCGGCTCCGGAGGACCAGGTCGAGGCCCCGGCGGGCACGGCGACGCCGCCCGCCGCAGGCGCGGCCGACGTCTCCTTCGGTGGATCGGTGCAGCAGACGGCGCTCGCCGCCCCCGCCACCTCGGTCGAGCCCGCCGCGCTCGAACCCGCCGGCAGCCTCCCCGTGAAGCTGGGTCAGGCTCCCGGCGCGGCCATGCCGACAGGCACCTGGCAGGTGGCCGTCTCCGCACGAACGGCTCCGGAGTCCGACGGTATCGACGGTGCGGTGGTCACCGTGACGGCCCCCGCCACCGGCTCGGTCCCGGTCTCCGTCCAGCTCGACTACAAGACGTACCAGAACCTCTACGGCGCGGACTGGGCCTCCCGGCTGCGGTTCGTGCAGTTCCCCGAGTGCTACCGGACCACTCCTGATCTCGAGGAGTGCCAGGCGTACGAGGAACTGGAGACCGTCAACGACACCGACGCCAAGACGATCACTGCCACAGTCGATACCGCCGCCGACGGCACGATCACTCCGGCTGTGGCGCCCCGGACTGCCACCACCTCGCCCGGCGTGATGCAAGCCGCCTACGTCCAGCCGGTCGCGGTCGCGGCCGGCGGCGACACGGCCGTCATCGGCGCGGTTGACTCCGGTACCGGAGAAGGGGGGTCGTTCAAGGCGACCCCGCTGACCTCCAACGGAAGCTGGGCGTCGGGCAACTCCGCGGGCGCGTTCAGCTGGACGTACCCCCTGGCGGTGCCGTCGGCGCCGGCCGGCCCCACGCCGGACATCTCCTTCGCCTACAACTCGCAGTCGGTCGACGGCAGAACGTCTGTTTCCTCTCCGCAGGCATCCTGGATCGGCGAGGGCTGGGACTACGACCCGGGCCACATCGAGCGCCGCTACCGGACGTGCAGCGATGACCGGAAGGCCACGGACGCCGGCACCCCGAACAACACAGCCAAGAAGGAGAAGACCTCCGACCTGTGCTGGGTCTCGTACAACGCCGTGATCTCCCTCAACGGCAAGACCCTTGAACTCGTACGGGTCGGTGAGACGAATGTCTACAAGCCGCAGCAGGACGACGGCACCCGGGTCGAGCTGAAGACCGGCGGTGACAACGGCGACAACGACGGCGAGCACTGGATCGTCACCGGCCCCGATGGCACCCGGTACTTCTACGGTCTGAACAAAGTGGGAGACGGCCACGCCGACACCAACTCGGTCTTCACCGTCCCCGTCTTCGGCAACCATCCCGGCGAGCCCTGCCACGCTTCCACGTTCGCCGCGTCCCGCTGCAACAACGACACCCAGAAGCAGCAGGCCTGGCACTGGGGCCTGGACAAGGTCGTCGACATCCACGGCAACGCCATGGTCGTCAACTGGGTCCAGTCGATGAACCACTACGCCGTCAACAAGAAGTTCAAGACGCCCGAGAAGTACATCAGAGGCGGCCTCCCGGACTCCATCGACTACGGTCTGCGCGTCGGCGCGCTGGGTGCCACGCCCGCCGCGAAGATCGACTTCCTGCTGAAGCAGCGCTGCGTGCAGAACGACACCGTCTGTTCCTCGGAGAAGTTCGACCTCACCAAGGACCCGGCCTCCTACCGCCCATGGTGGGACAGCCCCGGCAACCTCAACTGCAAGTCGGATTCCAAGCTCTGCCCTGCGTTCCCGTCGTTCTGGAACCGGCTGCGTCTCGGTGGTGTCACCACCTATGCCCATCGCCCCGGCGTGAGCGGGCTGGCCAAGGTGGACACGTACACGCTCAACCACTCCTTCCCGCGTGACTGGTACGACACCTCTCCCGGTCTCTGGCTGAACTCCATCACCCGCCATGGCTTCACGCCCGGTGCGACCAGCGGCACGCCGATGTCCTCCGCCGGTGTCAGCTTCCACCCGTATGTCGTCGGCACCGGAGCCGAGCACCCGCTGAGCTCTTACCTCAAGGACAAGCATCTCCCCAACCTGGTGCCCAGGAGTGGCACAGATCCGCGTCCTGGCTTCACCCGCCCGCGCATCGGCGCCGTCTCCACCGAGCACGGCGGCGACATCGAGGTCACGTACAAGGGCGGCTGCAAGATCCAGCCGAGCGTTGCGCCCGCGGACAACCACGGCACGTGCTATCCGGTCCGCTGGTCTCCGGACGGCGAGGAGGAGAAGCCGGCCCTCGCCTGGTTCAACAAGTACGTCGTCCACACGGTGACCGAGACAGACAAGATCACCGGTGTCTCGGACCGAATCACCACCAAGTACGACTACGCGGGCGCCGGCTGGGGCAAGAGCGACGACGAATTCACCAAGCCCGAGCTGCGCACCCACAGCGTGTGGCGCGGCTACCAGCAGGTCACCACGGTCAAGGGCAGCAAGAACATCCCCGCCACGGGCCGGCCTCAGACCCAGTCGTACTCCGTCGTGCGCTACTTCCGCGGCACAGGCGGAGCAGTCAAGGACTCCAAGGGCGAAGTCACGCTCGCGGCGGACGACGCGCCCCAGTACGCCGGCCTGCCCGCCGAGGCCATCACCTATGACGGCACCGGCGGCCGGATCCTCAAGCGCACCCTGAACTTCCCCTGGTCCAAACAGACCGCCTCGCGCGAGCGAGCGGGCATCCCGGAGCCACTGCTGGCGCACCGGACCGGTGTCAGGCGCACCGATGCGATCCAGACCGTCGGCACCGGGTGGCAGGCGGTCCGCACCGAGACCGAGGTCGACCCCGACCACGGGCTGCCCATCCAGGTGCAGAGCGCGGTGGTCAAGCCCAACGGAACAGGCGAGACGCTCAGCGACTACAGCTGCGCCAAGACCGAGTACGTGGAGAACACGGTCGCGCACCTCATCGGCCTGCCCAAGTCCGCACGGGCGACGTCGACTTCGTGCGCGGACCATGCCTCCGCCGACCCCGCCACCCAGCTGATGGAAGCGGAGCACGTCTCCTACGACGGGCAGGCGTGGGGTGCGGCGCCGGTGAAGGGCCTGGCCACGACCGTCGCCCAGATCAACGGTGCGGGCACCGCCCATGACGTCGTCACCAGCGCGACGTACGACCCGCTGGGCCGCGTCCGCACCGTGACGAAGCCGCTCGTCGGGACCACGGAGACCCAGTACACCCCTGGTGACGCGGGTGGTCCCACCACCTCGGTCAAGTCCATCAATCCGAAGGGCCACACGAACGTCACCACGTTGGACCCCGGGCGCGGTACGGAACTGACGGTCACGGACACCAACGGCCGAGTGGTCCGCAACGAGTACGACGCGTTCGGACGGCTCATCAAGGGATGGTCGCCGTCGCGGTCCTCGGGCATTCAGAACCCCGACGTCCAGATCAGCTACCAGATGGCGGCGGTCACGCCCACGACGACCAAGCCATCCGCGGTGACCGTCCAGAAGATCAAGGACGACGGCACCTACGCCAAGCAGGTCACGATCTACGACGGTCTGATGCGGCCCGTCCAAACCCAGGGCGAGGCACACGGCCCCGGTCGGATCATCACCGACACCCGCTATGGCGACCACGGTGAGGTGAGCGAGCAGACCAACTCTTACCTGGCCAAGGGCGCCCCGGAGGCGGCGCAGTTCAAGCGGGCGTCCGACTCGCTCGTCCCGAGCCTGACCCGGACGCGCTACGACGGCCTTGAGCGCCCGGTCCGCGTGACCACCTACCACGGCGGAGAGTCCGCGTACTACTCGACGACGAGCTACCAGGACACGAGCACGTACAGCCGCCCGGCGGGTGGCGCGGCGCCGGCGACGAACACGTGGACCGATGCCCGTGGCCGGGTCGACATGGTCCAGCACTACACGAACTACTCCAGCAGCAAGTGGCGCGATACCCGCTACACCTACGACGCCCGGGGCAACCGCACCAAGGTCACCGACCCGGCGAACAATGTCTGGACGTACACGTACGACGCGCGGGGTCGCGTCACCGCCGCCACCGACCCGGACACCGGGGACGAGACGTACGGCTACGACGACGCCGACCGCCGGATCAGCGTCTCCGGCATCCGGAGCACGGTCCACACCGCATACGACACGCTGAGCCGCGTCACTGCCATCCGCGAGGGCTCCACGACCGCCGCGCCCGTCAAGGAGTTCACGTACGACACCCTGCCCGGTGCCGTGGGCAAGCAGGTGGCCTCGATCCGGCACGACGCCAGCGGCGACTACATCAACAGGATCACCGGGTACGACACCAGCTACCGGCCGACCGGCAGCGAGAAGGTCATCCCGGTGAACTCGATGACCACAGGAGTCTCGGGAACCTACGCCTACGCGTACGCCTACACCCCGACCGGCAAGCCGCTCTCGGTGACTCTGCCGGCCAAGGGCGGCTTGGCCCAGGAGAAGGTCATCTCTCGCTACAACGGAGATGGTCTGATCGAATCGACGTCAGGTCACACCTGGTACACCGCCGATGCGACGTACTCCCCGTACGGCGAGGCGCTGCGCACCGTCAGCGGACCGCAGCCGTACCGGGTGTGGACGACGAACTTCATCGATGAGCACACGGGCCGGGTGCAGCGCACGGTCGCCGACCGCGAGACCGCGAACTCCCACCGCATCAGCGACAGTTACTACTCGTACGACCTCGTGGGCAACATCACCTCCAATGCCCGCAAACTGACCGACTCCACCACCTCGACGTGGGACAACCAGTGCTTCACCTACGACGCGCTCGGCGAGCTCGTCCAGGCCTGGACGTCCAGCATCACGCCCACGACGGGTGGCACCGGGTGTAAGGCGGCGAACGGGGCCACCTGGGGGCCCCGCACGGACGGGATGAGTTCCGGCGGCCCGGTCGCGGACGCGGCCAACGCCGAGAACCCGGACGCCGCAGTGACGGACTCACTGGCGACAGCCGCCCCGGCGGCCGGAACGGTTTCCACAGGGACCACCGCGTACTGGCAGTCGTACGCGTTCGACGTCATCGGCAACCGCTCGTCGCTGGTTGAGCACAACACGGCCGATGCCACGAAGGACGTCACGTTCACGTACGGCTACGGCACCACGGTCACCGGGAATGGCACGGGTCCGTCCTCCCTGTCACAGCCGCACACCCTGGCCTATGTCTCGTCCACCCCGGCCGGCAGCGGCAGCTCCTACAAGAACGACGCGGCGGGCAACACGACGCTGCGCGACCTGCCGAGCGCCACGCAGGACCTGAAGTGGAACCGGGAGGACAAGCTCGAATCGATCACTGACGACGGCGTCACGACGCGGTACGTCTACGACGCCGATGGCAACCGCATCCTGGAGAACTCTCCTGCGGGCAGCGTCCTGTACCTCGGTGAGACCGAGTTGACCACCGCGGCGGGCACGATCACCCGGGCGGCTCGTACCTATGCGCAGGCGGGTGCCCCCACAGTCGTCCGCTCCACTGTCAACGGTGCCGCCAGTGGCCACAAGCTGGCCGTCCTGCTCACCGACCACCTCGGTACGGCTACGACGTCCGTCGAGCAGGCGGCGACCCAGCCGGTGACCCGCCGGGCCCACAAGCCCTACGGCGAGACGCGCGGTCCGAAGCCCGCCTGGCCCAACAAGCGCTCCTACCTCGGCGTCGGCATCGATGACGCGTCCGGCCTCACTCACATAGGAGCCCGCGAGTACGACCAGTCGACGGGACGCTTCATCTCCGCGGACCCGGTCATCGACATCACCGATCCGCTCCAGATGAACGGCTACACCTACGCCAACGGCAGTCCGATCACCAGGAGCGACCCCACGGGCCTCTTCTCCTGGGGAGACATCGGGAAGGCGATCAAGGACGCGGCCAAGGGCGGGTACCACGCCGGCGTCGACTGGTCGTCCGAGGTGGGCGAGACCTGGCACCGGTGGACCGGAGACCGGGACAAGGCCGAGCGCATGAAGGCGGAACGGGAGGGGAGGACGGGTCCCTTCAACGGGACTCAGTTCCTCAAGGGCCTCGCGGGCAAGCCGGTCAACAGCGTTCCCTACCGCGCCGGGTACGCGACTGTGTGGTTCCTGATGCCCATCCTGCCGGGGGCCTCAGTGGCGGCCAAGGCTCCTGCCTTGGTGGCCAAGGCGACGAACAAGTTGGGGTCGGGTGCGGCGAAGGGCGCCGCGAGTAGTTCGGTCCGGGCGGCACGAGAGGGCCTTCCGGTCATCGTTCCCAGCAGACGGGGTAATGGGTCGGTGAAGTTGCCCGCGCCCCCGCTGGAAATCCACAAGGCCTCCCCCGGGTGGACGCATTCGGGTCAGCTCGAGAAGGCATCGGGGATGGTTCACGACTTCGCCGTGAGGACTCGAAGCGGTAAGGTGAAGAACCGGACTTTCGCGGGTGCGTACAATATCGATACGGGTGATATCGCACTCGCCGGTTCTGGAGGAAAATCTCCCGGTTGCGGCTACTGCGCCGAGGGGAACCTCGTATGGGCGCTCGGCGGGGATGCTTCGAGAATTGTCTTCACCCACGCTGTCCAGGGTTCCGGTACGGCAGTGGAAAAAAAGACCAAGCCAAAGCCGGTCTGTGTCGATTGCCAGGATGACTTCCTGCCCGACATGTTTGAAGACGGCATCACGTTTGAACCTGGCGGCGCCTGGTAGCTTCCCGGGCCCTGAGAGGTGAAAGCATCTGGTTACCCGCCTGTCCCTGGCCCTCAGTGGCCGGGGGCAGGCGGGTAATATTTTGTTCGCCGGTGCGGGTTGAGCCCGACAGGGCAGTCGCCGAATGAGAGGCATGGAATTCCCAATGGACCATCGAAGTCGGCTGATTCACGCCGTGGTTGAGCAGAGTGGGCTCTCGAGGAGTCTCTGCAAGTGCGGAAGGCACAGCTCCCGCCACATCGTTGACGAGTTCTTCGAGACGCTTGACCGTGACCCCGGCAGCCTCATCGAGGAGGATTGGATGGAGGGGCACGTCCTTATTCAGTCATTCCTGATGGACTCGGCACCTGCCGTCGCGAGGATCCTCATGGCAGCCCTGCCGCACTACGGTTCCGGGGATGCCAGGGAAGTACTCCTGGAATCCATCAGTTTTCTCTCCGGCGGCGACTCCGACGAACTGGTCGCGCAATGCCAGGAAGTGATGGTCCGCGGTGTTTGGATCTTCCTCGAGGAGATTTCTTCGGGTAGGTCGGACAGATGTGCCTCATATGCCTTCGAAATCCTTGAGGCCCTCGAAGAGGACGAGTGGGTGAGGTTCGCGCGAGCCGAGTTCGCTGATCTCCTGCCGGCCGAACTGCTTGATCCGGATCATCTGTGAGGTTGTGAACGGCACGGACTCAGTGACGGGATCTGGAGCAGATTGGGGCCCGGAACTGAATCAGCAGGATGTTCCGGCTGCCGCACAGGAACCTGTGGCCCCGCCGGTTGGCCAGTCGTCGCCGCAGGAGCTTCAACGCCTACCTGGAGGCCCTGCCTGACGACGCGATGGTCGTACGCGTGCTCCACCACTCATGACGCGCGGCAAGGGAAGCCCAGTCATCGCACCTCGATGAACGCCTCGGCGTTCCTCGGCGGCCGTTCCTTCGGCGCCGCCGCCGCGTGTCCCACCGCCACCGCCCCCATCGGGTCCCACCCCGCCGGCAGCCCCAGCACCTCCCGTACGACGTCCCGGCAGAACATCGTCGACGACACCCACGCCGAGCCGAGCCGCTCGCCCGCCAGCGCCACCAGGAAGTTCTGCACCCCCGCGCCCGCCGCGACCACGAACATCTCGCGCTCGGCCGCGTCGCGCCGCGCGTCCCCGTAGTGGTGCGAGCCGTCCATCACCAGGCACGGCACGACCAGATACGGCGCCTTGCGCAGCACATCCCCGCGCCGCACCCGCTTGGCGACGGACTCCTCCGACTT
The DNA here is from genome assembly GCF_044548015.1 of Streptomyces sp. NPDC052236. NCBI lineage: Bacteria > Bacillati > Actinomycetota > Actinomycetes > Kitasatosporales > Streptomycetaceae > Streptomyces > Streptomyces sp. NPDC052236. The sequence continues at coordinate 246,377 of NZ_JBIUBL010000011.1, forward strand.
GCCGTCGCGCCGCAGGTCCGCGACCCACGCCTCGCGCATCGCGTCGAGCAACCCGGCCCGCGCCGCCGCCGATTCGAGGAGTACGAACCGCCACGGCGTGGTGTGATGCGGCGCCGGGGCCGTCACCGCCGCGGCCACCGCCCGGCGTACCGCGCCCGGATCGACGGGCGCGTCGGTGAACTCCCGTACCGTGCGGCGCTGGGTCACCGCCTCCCGTACCGCCTCCGAGGTCCCCAGCCGGAACATGTCGTCGGCCGCGCTCCGCACCAGCGCCCGCGCGCCGGCCGCCGAGCCGTCGATGTCGCCCACCAGCTGGGACAGCCCGCGGACCACCGCCACCGGCAGCCCCGCCGCCTTGCCCTTCACCAGGTCGCCCGCCCCGGCCAGTTCATCGGCGGTCGCGACGACGGTCGCGCTCAGCTCATTGCCGTACGCGTCGACCCCGCCGCGCAGATCGTCCAGCACCCGCACCCCGGCCGCGCCGATCGCGACATCGGTCAGGCCACTGCGCCAGGGCCGCCCCGACGTGTCCGTGACGATCACGCCGATGTCGACCCCCAGCGCCTCCCGCAGCCCCTCGCGGATCGTCCGCGCCGAGGCGTCAGGGTCGGCGGGCAGCAACAGCACCGTCCCGGCGGGGGTGTTGGACGCGTCGACACCGGCCGCGGCCATCACCAGGCCCTGCCGGTTCTCGACGATACGCAGGGTGCCGCGCCGCGCCACCACCCGTACCGTCTCGGCGTCGATGGCCGCCTCACGCGAATCGGCCTCGACGATCCGGCCCTCCGCCTTGGACACGATCTTCGAGGTGACCAGCAGGACGTCACCGTCCACCAGTCCGGGTGACGCGGCGACGATCAGCTTGGTGAGATCGTCTCCCGGCTGGATCTCCCCGAGACCGGGCAGCGCCCAGACGCGGTACGAGGGCGCGGCCACCGGCACCGGCGAGGGCGCCGCGGCGGGTGAGGGCGCCAGAGCGGGTGAGGGCGTCGGAGCGGGTGACGGCGCGCTCATGTCCGAACCTCCTCGGCCAGCTCCAGCGCCCGCCGCGCCATCTCCGCCGCCGCGTCCACATCCGTCATCAGCAGCGGCACGGCCCGGCAGCGGATGCCCGCCTCCTCGACCTCCGCCACCGCGCCCGCGTCCACCGTGTCGACCAGCCAGCCGTCCAGCAGCCCCGAGCCGTAGTGCTGGGCGACGGCCGCGGCCGTGGCCTCGACGCCCACCGCGGCCAGAACCTTGTCCGCCATCCCCCGCACCGGCGCGCCCCCGACGATGGGCGACAGGCCCACCACCGGGACGCCCGCCTCCGCGATGGCCTCGCGGATCCCCGGCACCGCCAGAATCGTGCCGATGCTGACGACCGGGTTGGACGGCGGGAAGAGGATCACGTCGGCGGAGGCGATCGCCTCCAGCACCCCCGGCGCGGGCTTCGCCTGCTCCGCGCCCACCGGCACGACCGCCTCGGCGGGCACGGACGCCCGCAGCCGCACCCAGTACTCCTGGAAGTGAATGACCTTGCGCTCACCGTCCATCTCGACGGCGACATGCGTCTCGACGCGGTCGTCGGACATCGGCAGCAGCCGCACGCCCGGGTTCCAGCGCGCGCAGAGCGCCTCCGTGACGGCGCTGAGCGGATAGCCCGCGGCGAGCATCTGCGTACGGACGATGTGCGTGGCGAAGTCGCGGTCGCCGAGGCCGAACCAGTCGGGCCCCACTCCGTACGCCGCGAGCTCGCTCTTGACCTGGAAGGTCTCGTCCGTACGCCCCCAGCCCTGCTCCTCGTTGATGCCACCCCCCAGGGTGTACATCACGGTGTCGAGGTCGGGGCAGACCTTGAGTCCGAACAGATGAATGTCGTCACCGGTGTTGCCGATGACCGTGACGGCAGTGTCCGCGGCGTCGCCGCCGACGGCCTTTTGCAGACCGCGGAGGAAACGGGCGCCGCCGATGCCGCCGGCCAGAACCAGAATGCGCATGGAGAGCAGTCTGTCAGGCGGATACGACATCCCGGGCACCATCCCGGGCGGCCGGTGAGCAGTGCGCATGATGCATCGGCATCTCGGTCAGACCCGGGTAGTAAATGTGCAGACTGACGGCCGGTTCGAGCGAATCATTGATCACTTCGTGTACGTAGCCGGGAGCGAACACCCGCTGCGCGCCCGCCGTCAGAGAGCGGGCGGTCTGCCGTGTCCGTTCCGTGAGCTCGCCGTCGAGGACGGTCAGCACACCGGAGGACGGGCCGTGGTCGTGCGCTCCGCTGCCCTGGCCGGGCACCCAGGACAGCAGCCACACCTCGTAACCGGGGCCGGTGCGCAGCCGGTGGTACCAGCGGGTGGCGGTGTCGTACTGGACGAGGCCGGCCCACTGCGCGCGGTCGGCGGCGATGGAGCGGGCGAGCCCGGCGAATTCGGCGACGGTGGCCGGGTGGAGGGGGGCGGGCTGGAGGAGGTGCTGTACGGCGAGGATGTCGCCGGCAATCTGGAGATCGCTGTCGCTGTTCATGGGTGCGGTGGTTCCTCGGCAGAGAAGGTGCAGCGAAGGTGCGGAGCACGCGGAGGGAGCGAAGCCGGAGCGCTGAGGCATCAACAGCTGGAACAGCAACAGCAACAGCGCGCCTGGACAGCGCTGCGGAACCCACGGAGGGGGGTCGCGGAGAGCGCTGCGGTCGCTGGCATGGAATCAAAGGTGACGGGCGGGTCCACTGCTGTCAAATCAATGCCCGATTTGGCGGTAATGTTTCACCTCATCCGGTTACTGGGTGCGGAGAAAGGTTTGTGCATCCGCGACCGCGGAGACATGGCGCAGCAACCGCGCTCGTAAACGTCGTTGCGTCCCTGTGATCGGACTGTGATCCAGATCGCTTCAGTGGCTCGATCGCAACAGGATCGAACCCCGCGGCGTCTTCCCCGTGGTGGGGAGGGGTGCGGGGCAGGCCACTGGCATGTGTCAGGTTTTTGCTGATTTGAACACTTTCCGCATAGCCTTGGTTCCGCAGAGTGAATACCGGGCTCGATAGCAGATCTCGGCTTGACTGGCCCGGAGCTACGCACTTGTAATTTCACTCGTGTCGTTCCGCCTGAAATGGATAGCGGCAACATCACGGGGACGCAAAAAGACAGACGAGGGGCGCACATGACCGAGCTGTTCGAACAACTGCTGGTCGAGGACGCGGACGAGGAACTCGGCTGGCAGGAGCGTGCGTTGTGCGCCCAGACAGATCCCGAGTCCTTCTTCCCCGAGAAGGGCGGTTCCACCCGCGAGGCCAAGAAGGTATGCCTCGCCTGCGAGGTCCGTTCCGAATGCCTTGAGTACGCCCTCGCCAACGACGAGCGATTCGGCATCTGGGGCGGCCTGTCCGAACGCGAACGCCGACGGCTCAAGAAGGCCGCCGTCTGAAAAGCCGACAACCCGCAAACCCGGCCGATGCCGGGGCGGATTCCTGAACCCGAGCGGACTGCCTGAACCGGATGCCTGAACCAACGCGCCTCATACCCGAGACCCGGCCAAACGCCACAAGCCGCTACGTACACCACGGTCCGTCGCCTGCGTACTCTCCGCAGTCGGCGGACCGTTGCAGTACCAGCCGTTAGTGTGGGGCCCCGTCCGAGACGCTCCAACGCCCCCCACGGGGCGAACCCCCGGCCGGAGGGCCCGTACCTCGATGTCCGCCACCACAGCCGCGTTCGTTCCCGCACATCCGCCTGAGTTCCCGCGGCATGTCGTCACCGCCGTGCTCGTCTCCCACGACGGCGCGCGCTGGCTCCCCGACGTCCTCGCCGGACTCCTCGGCCAGGAGCGCCCCGTACAGAACGTCGTAGCCGCCGACACCGGCAGCGCCGACGACTCCGCCCGGCTGGTCACCGAAGCGCTCGGCGCCGAACGTGTGCTCCACCTGGCCCGCCGTACCGGCTTCGGCACCGCCGTCGACGAGGCCACCCGCACCGCGGCCGAACTCACCCCCGACGACCTGCCTTACCTGAAGCGGCCCAGCGGCTGGGATCCCGTCAGCCGGAGCTGGCGCGACGAGGCCTACGACCTGCCTGAGCTGCCCCACGGCGAACCCGTCCAGTGGCTGTGGCTGCTCCACGACGACAGCGCGCCCGAGCCCGGCGCCCTCGCCGCGCTCCTCAGGGTCGCCGACTCCGACGAGTACGCGGCCGTCATCGGCCCCAAACTGCGCGGCTGGTACGACCGCAAGCAGCTCCTCGAAGCAGGCGTCTCCATCGCCAACAGCGGACGGCGCTGGACCGGACTCGACCGGCGCGAACAGGACCAGGGACAGCACGACCAGGTCCGTTCCGTCCTCTCCGTCTCCTCCGCCGGAATGCTCATCCGCCGCGACGTCTTCGATCAGCTCGGCGGCTTCGACCGGCGGCTGCCCCTCATGCGCGACGACGTCGACCTGTGCTGGCGCGCCCACACCGCCGGGCACCGCGTCCTCATCGCCCCCGACGCCGTCATGCGCCACGCCGAGGCCGCCGCCCGCGAGCGCCGCAGCGTCGACTGCGCGGGCCGGTCGGTCGCCAACGCGCACCGCGTCGACAAAGCGGGCGCGATCTACACCCTCCTCACCAACACGCGCGGCGTCGCCCTCCCCTACGTACTCCTGCGGATCGTCCTCGGGACCCTGCTGCGCACCCTCGCCTACCTCGTCGGCAAGGCGCCCGGACAGGCCGTCGACGAAGTCATGGGCCTCTTCGGCACCCTGCTGCGGCCCGAGCGGATCATCGCCGGACGCCGCAGACGCGCCAAACAGGGCAGCGCCGTGGAGAAGGGCGAGCTGCGGCCCCTGTTCCCGCCGCCCGGTGCCACCATCCGCGCCACCGTCGAACAGATCGCGGGCCACTTCGGCAGCGGCGACGAGGCCGACACGGGCGGTTCGCGGCACGGAGCGGCCGGCGTCGTCGAATCGGGGCCCGGCGACGACGAAGCGGACTTCCTCCAGGTCGAACAGTTCGCGCGGCTGAAGAAAATCGCGCGCAAGCCGGGCCCGTTGCTCTTCGCCGTGCTGCTCGTCGTCTCGGTCGTCGCCTGCCGCGGACTGTACGGCGGCGGGGCGCTGGCGGGCGGCGCGCTGCTGCCCGCGCCCGCCGACGTCTCCGATCTCTGGTCGCGCTACGCCGACAGCTGGCACCCTCTCTCCACCGGCGGCACCCAGACCGCACCCCCCTACCTCGCGGTGCTCGCGGCCCTGTCGGCGCTGTTCCTCGGCTCCACCGGGCTCGCGCTCACCGTGCTGCTGGTCTGCTCGGTCCCGCTCGCCGGGTTCACCGCGTACTTCGCGTCGCGCCCCATAGTCGGATCCCGGCTGCTGCGCGCGTGGGCGAGCATCGCGTACGCCTTCCTGCCCGCCGCCACCGGCGCGCTGGCGACCGGACGGATCGGGACCGCCGTACTGGCGGTGCTGCTGCCCCTGATCGCACGCGCGGGCGTCGCCGCCCACGGACTGCGATACGGCGGCGGGAGCGGGAGTGGTGAGCGGGGCAGCTGGCGCGCCACCTGGGCCTACGCCCTCCTGCTGACCCTCGCCATGGCGTTCACGCCCATCGTGTGGCCGATCGCCCTCGTTCTCGGGATCGGCGTCCTCGCTCTGCGGCGCGGCGACATCATGGCGTACGGGCTGCGCTTCCTCGCCGCCCTGGGCACCCCGCTGCTGATGCTCGCGCCCTGGTCGCTGACGCTGCTGACCAGCCCGTCGGCCTTCCTCGGTGAAGCCGGACTCGAGGCCGGAACCGCTGCCCTGGATTCCGGGCAGGCCACCGCGCTCGACCTTCTCTCCATCAGCCCCGGCGGCCCCAAGGCAGCCGGCGGACTCCTGCTCATCGGTATCGTCCTCGCGGCGCTGGCGGCTCTGCTGCGCGGCGAACGGCAGTTCGCGATCCGTACCGCCTGGGCCGCCGCCCTCATCGCGCTGATCTTCGCGGCACTGGCCAACGGCTCCGGCTGGGCAGGCCCCGCCACCCTCGTCTACGGCATCGCCCTGCTGGCCGCCGCGGTACTCGGCGCCGAAGGCGGCCGTACCCGCGTCGCCGCCCAGAACTTCGGCTGGCGCCAGCCCGTCGCCGTACTCATCGCGCTCGCGGCGGGCGTCGGCCCGGTCCTGGCCGCGGGCAGCTGGATGCTCAGCGGGGCGGCCGGGCCGCTGGAACGCCGCGACCCGGTCCAGGTGCCCGCCTTCGTCGCGGAGGAGAGCAGCACCCGCGACCAGCCGCGCACCCTGGTCCTCGGCGGCACCTCGGCCGCCAAGGTCTCGTACAGCCTGGTACGGGGTTCCGGCGCCCGGCTCGGCGATGCCGAACTCGCCGCGGCGGGCGGCGGCGACGCCCGCCTCGACAAGGTCGTCGCCAACCTCGTCGCGGGCTCGGGCGCCGACCAGACCAGCCAGCTCAGCGGCTTCGCGATCCGGTACGTGCTCGTACGGGCCGGAGTACCGCGCCAGACCAGCCGCGTCCTCGATGCCACGCCCGGTCTCAGCAGGCTGAGCCAGCTCGACGGCAGCGCGCTGTGGCGCGTCGACCGGCAGGTCGCACGGGCGACCATTGTCACCGGCAAGAGCGACCCGCTGCCGGTCGCGTCCGACGCCGTCGAGGCGCACGCCAAGATCCCCGCGGGAGCGGCGGGCCGGGTGCTGCGCATCGCCGACCGCGCCGACGAGGGCTGGCAGGCCACACTCGACGGCCGCGCCCTGAAGAAGACCACCGTCGACGGCTGGGCCCAGGGCTTCGAACTGCCCGCGGAGGGCGGTCGGCTGGACCTGACGTACGAGGACACCGCCGCGCACACGGTGTGGGTCTGGGCACAGGTCGTGCTGGTGCTGGTACTGGTGGTGCTCGCGCTGCCGGGCAGGCGGCGCGAGATCGACGACGACCTGCCGGAGGAGGAGGTCGTCGTACCCGCGCAGGCGGTGGCGGGCGAGGGCCGCAGGGCACGCAGGCTGCGCGCGCAGTCGGAGGAGGGGGCGGCGACCGAAGAGGCCGCGGAAGTGGCGGTGGACGCCGGCCCTGAGCAGTACGAGCAGCAGCACGAGCAGCACGAGCAGCACGAGCAGCACGCGGCCGTGCCGCAGCAGCAGCCCCAGCCGCAGTACGACGAATGGGACGCGCAGACGTACCCGGCCCCGGATGCCGGAGGCGGCTACGCCGCAGCCCCGTACAGCAATGAGCAGCAGTACCAGTACGGCGGCGAGCAGCAGCAGTACCAGCAGCAGCCGCCGTACCAGGCGGACCCGTACCAGGCGGACCCGTACCAAGCGGACCCGTACCAGGCGGACCCGTACCAGTACGGCGAGGCGCAGCAGTACCAGGAGGGGCAGTACGACCCGTACGGATACGGTCAGCAGCCCCCGCAACAGCCCTACGTCGACGGTGTCGACGGTACTGAGAACGAGCGAGGCGAGTCACAGTGATCAGAGTGCAGCGCACCACCATCTCGCTGATCGCGACCGCCGTCGCACTCGCCGCGGTCACGGGTTTCGCCGTGCTCACCGCGCCGGACGGCGGTACGGCCGACGAGGCGAAGGCCCCGGCGCGGCTGCCCGTCGAGCGCTCCAGCCTGGTCTGCCCCGCGCCCAGCAGCTCCGAGATCGCGGAGACCGCGTACACGTCCTTCACACCGGCGGGGAAGGCCGCAGGGTCAGGAGAGGCGAAGGGCGGCACAGCGGAACTGAAGCCGTCCGCCACCACCCTGGTTGACGTCGACACGGCAAAGACGGACACGGCGAAGACGGACACGGCCAAGGCTCCGAAGAAGCCGGCGGCGGACAAGCCGGGCAAGGCGCTGCTCACCCTGAAGGAGCCCGGCAAACCGGTCGCGGCCAAGGCCGCCGGCGGCGAGGCCCCCGCCCTCGTCGGCACCGCCACCGGCAGCCTCGCCCCCGGCTGGGCCGCCCAGCAGACCACCGAGGTCAGCGTGGGCGACGGGCGCGGCCTGCTCGGCGTCAGCTGCACCGCGCCCGACACCGACTTCTGGTTCCCCAGCGCGTCCATCGCCAAGGAGCGCCAGGACTATGTCCACCTCACCAACCCGGACGACACCGCCGCCGTCGCCGACATCGAGCTGTACGGCAAGGACGGCACCCTCAAGACCACGCTGAACGAGGGCATCCCGGTCCCGCCCGGAGCGAGCGTCCCGGTCCTGCTCTCCACGCTGACCGACGAGACGGCCACGGATGTCACCGTCCATGTCAGCACCCGTACGGGCCGCATCGGCGCGGTGGTCCGGGCCGCCGACGACAAGACGGGCAGCGACTGGCTGGCCGCGTCCGCCGACCCGTCGGGCACGATGGTGCTCCCCGGCATCCCGGCGGACGCCACCTCGGTACAGCTGGTGGCTCTCGCGCCCGGCGACGAAGACGCCGACCTGAAGGTGCAACTGGCGGGCGCGACCGGCACGATCACCCCGGCCGGATCAGAGACGCTGCACCTCAAGTCCGGGATGACCGCGGCCCTCGACCTCAAGGACGTAACCAAGGGCGAGGCAGGGTCCCTGATCCTCAGCCCGGTCCAGAGCGGCCGGGCGACCCCTGTGGTGGCGGCGCTGCGCGTCGTACGGGGCAAGGGCGACAAGCAGGAGATCGCCTTCATCCCGGCGACGGCCCCGGTGGGCGAACGGTCGAGCATCACCGACAACCGGGCCACGGGCTCGATCCTCTCCCTGACCGCGCCGGGCGCCGCCGCCCAGGTCAAGGTCACCGCTTCGGCCGGTACGGAGGGGGGCACCCAGGTCGTCAAGACGTACACCGTCAAGGCCGGTACGACGCAGGCGGTCACCCCGCCGGTCCCGGCGGGCCTCAAGGGCTCGTACGCCCTCACGATCGAGACGGAGTCGGGCGGCCCGGTACACGCGTCGCGCACGCTCACGCTGCCGGAGAACGGCATCCCGATGTTCACGGTGCAGACGCTGCCGGACGACCGGGGGACGGTGGCGGTACCGGAGGCGGAGCAGGACCTGTCCGTACTCGACGACTGACCGGTCGGCCGTCAGTCCTGTCCGTTCACTTCACTTCACTTCAGTTCAGTTCAGTCCTGCCCGTACCGGGGATCCACCGACTCCGGCGCCAGCCCCAGCAGCTCAGCGACCTGCTCCACCACGACCTCGTGCACCAGCATGGCCCGCTCGTCGCGGCTCTTCGTACGGATCTCCACGGGCCGCCGGTACACGACGACCTGGGCGGGCCGTTCCTTGTTCGCCGGAACGGAGCTGCCCAGCGGCACCGACTCCTCCGGCGCGCCCGGCACGTCCAGTACGAGGAAATCAACATCGGCGAGCTGTGGCCATCGCCGCTCCAGCCGCTCCACCGAGTCCTGCACGAGGTCCCTGAAGGACTCGGCCCGGCTGGTGGCAAGGGGTACCTGGGGCGGTGCGACCGGCCCGCGCATACCGCGGCCGTGGCGGTCGCGGCGGCGCGGCCGTGGCTCGGTCGGGCGGGGCGGTACGGGACTGTCCATCACTGACGCAGCGTAGCTCTCCCGGGCGTGCGTCGATCCGGTGCGCGCCCCCGGGGCAGCGGCATGTCGCCATGCGTGTCGCTAATTGAACATTCCAGCCAAGCTTGGGCCCGAATGTGTACCGCCCGACGATCATCGATCGCATCGGGACTGACCTTATTTATCCCAAGTCGTGACCGGCCAGGCCGCGGCCGTCGCCCGCGCGCCTCTCTTTCCGTGCAGGTCAGGGCAGTTGCCCGGAGAGCCGCTATGGCGGACGTCACACGGCGACACGGTGGAGTGAGCTGGTGGAGAGTCGTCGCAGCCCGCTCAAGAGTGCGGTACCGTCCAACATCGTGAGCCCTGTACGTCGCTGTTCGCGCACCGCGTGCGGCCGTCCCGCCGTCGCGACACTGACGTACGTCTATGCCGACTCGACCGCGGTCCTCGGCCCGCTCGCCACCTACGCCGAGCCCCACTGCTACGACCTGTGCGCCGAGCACAGTGAGCGGCTGACCGCCCCGCGCGGCTGGGAGGTCGTGCGGCTCACCGACGGTTCCGTTCCGGCGCGCCCCAGTGGTGACGATCTCGAAGCGCTCGCCAATGCCGTACGGGAAGCGGCCCGCCCGCAGGGGCGGACGGCCGAGGCGGGCGCGCGGAACGGCCGCAGGACGGCGGACCCGCTGGAGGTCGCGCGCCGCGGCCATCTGAGGGTGCTGCGCTCCCCGGATTCCTGAGCGACCAGGGGACCCTTCTTGGCGAGTGAATCCCGTCCGGACGATTGACCTCCACTTGTCGCGAACATGACAATTCCTTCATCTCTGGAGGTAGGTCTGCCGTGTTTGTGCAGCAACTGGAACCCGTCGCCGACTCGCTCGCCCTGTCCGCCCTGGTAGCCGCGCTGCCGCTGGTCACCGTCCTCGTACTCCTCGGCGTCGTACGCATGAAAGCCCACCGCGCCGGACTCACCGGCCTCGCCGTCGCCCTGTCGACCGCCTGGCTCGCCTACGGAATGCCCCTCGGGCAGACCCTCTCGGCAGGCGCGCAGGGAGTGCTCTTCGCGCTCTTCCCCATCATGTGGATCGTCGTCAACGCCCTGTGGGTCTACCGGATGACCGTCCGCACCCAGCACTTCGACGTCCTGCGGCGCTCCTTCGGCCGGCTCTCCGACGATCCCCGCATCCAGGCCCTCGTCATCGCGTTCTGTTTCGGCGCGCTGCTCGAAGCGCTCGCCGGTTTCGGTGCGCCGGTGGCCATCTGCTCGGTGATGCTCGTCGCGCTCGGTTTCGACCCGGTCAAGGCGGCGGTGGTCGCCCTCGTCGCCAACACCGCGCCCGTCGCCTTCGGCGCGATGGGCACCCCTGTGGTGACACTCGCGCAGGTCACAGGCCTGCCGCTGGACTCGGTCGCCTCGGTCGTCGGCCGCCAGACACCGCTGCTCGCCCTCGTCGTGCCGCTGGTGCTGATCGGCCTGGTCGACGGGCGGCGCGGCCTGCGCGAGACCTGGGCCCCGGCGCTCGCCTGCGGTTTCGCCTTCGCGGCGGCACAGTTCGCGGCGGCCAACTACGTCTCGGCCCAACTCGCGGACATCGGCGCCGCACTGGCGGGCGCGGCGGCCTTGGTCGCGGTGCCGGGCGCGCGCAGGCCGGCCGCCGAGGCGGTACGTACGGCGGTGCTCACGGGCGTACGGAGTGAGGACCTGGACCAGGAGGACCCGCGGCGCGAAGTGGTGCGCGCCTACGCGCCGTACGCGCTCATCGTCGCGATCTTCTCCGTCGCCCAGATCCCTCCGGTCAAGCGCCTGCTGGCGGAGGCGACCCGCGTCTTCGACTGGCCCTTCCTGGAGGTCGCCGGTCCGGATCCGGAGCGGGCGCCGGCCGGCGCCAATGTCTTCACGCTGCCGCTCGTCTCCACCGGCGGGACGCTGGTGCTGCTGGCGGGGGCGCTGACCGCGTTCGTCCTGGGCGTACGCGCGCGGGAAGCGCTGCGCGAGTGGGCGGCGACCGTGCGCGAGCTGCGGTACGCGATCCTCACCGTGACCTCCGTACTGGCGCTCGCGTACGTCATGAACCTGTCCGGCCAGGCCGCCACCATCGGCCACTTCGTCGCGGCGGCGGGCGCCGGACTCGCCTTCCTGTCGCCGGTGCTCGGCTGGTTCGGCGTCGCCGTCTCCGGATCGGACACATCGGCGAACGCGCTCTTCGGCGCGCTCCAGGTGACGGCGGCCAGGGAATCCGGTCTGTCGCCGGAGCTGCTGGCGGCGGCCAACAGCTCGGGCGGCGTACTCGGCAAGATGATCTCCCCGCAGAACCTGACCATCGCGTGCGCGGCGGTGGGACTGGCGGGGAAGGAGGGCGATCTGCTGCGCAAGGTGCTGCCGTGGAGCCTGGGACTGCTGCTGGTGATGTGTCTGATCGTTACGGCACAGAGCACCGCGGTACTCGGCTGGATGCTTCCGGGTAGTTTGAGGTGACCGCATCGCAGAGATGTGCGGAGAAACTTACCGACATTCAGGATTCAGGAGGGATGGCCCGTGACTGCTGATCTGTCGCAGATCGTGAAGGCGTACGACGTCCGCGGGGTGGTGCCGGATCAGTGGGACGAGGATCTGGCGGAGCTGTTCGGGGCCGCCTTCGTCCACGTGACGGGCGCGGACGCGATCGTTGTCGGCCATGACATGCGGCCGTCGTCGCCGGGGCTCTCCAGGGCCTTCGCGCACGGGGCCATGGGCCGGGGCGCCCATGTCACCCTGATCGGGCTCTGTTCGACGGACCAGCTGTACTTCGCCTCCGGGAAGCTGGACCTGCCGGGCGCGATGTTCACGGCCTCGCACAACCCGGCGCAGTACAACGGCATCAAGCTGTGCCGGGCGGGCGCGGCGCCGGTGGGCCAGGACTCGGGCCTGGCGGACATCCGGGCGCTGGTCGAGGACTGGTTGGAGCACGGTACGCCGCCGGCCCCGACCATCGTGCCGGGCAAGCTGACCGAGCAGGACACGCTGACGGACTACGCCGCGCACCTGCTGTCCCTGGTGGACCTGTCGGCGATGCGCCCGCTGAAGGTCGTCGTGGACGCGGGCAACGGAATGGGCGGGCACACGGTTCCGACCGTTTTCCAGTCCCTGCCCGTGACGCTCGTACCGATGTACTTCGAGCTGGACGGCACGTTCCCCAACCACGAGGCGAACCCGCTGGACCCGGCGAACATCGTGGATCTGCAGGCCCGCGTGCGATCCGAGGGCGCGGACCTGGGCGTGGCCTTCGACGGCGACGCGGACCGCTGCTTCGTGGTGGACGAGCGGGGCGAGGGCATCTCGCCGTCGGCGATCACTGCTCTGGTGGCGGCCCGCGAACTGGCCAAGCACCCCGGCGGCACGGTGATCCACAACCTGATCACGTCGTGGTCGGTCCCGGAGGTTGTACGCGAGAACGGCGGCACACCGGTCCGTACGCGGGTCGGCCACTCGTTCATCAAGGGGGAGATGGCGCGTACGGGCGCGATCTTCGGCGGAGAGCACTCGGCGCACTACTACTTCCGGGACTTCTGGAACGCGGACACGGGCATGCTGGCGGCGCTGCATGTACTGGCGGCGCTGGGCGAGCAGGACGGCCCGCTGTCGGGGCTGGTGGCGCAGTACGACCGGTACACGGGCTCCGGCGAGGTCAACTCCACGGTCGACGACCAGGCGGGCCGGATGGCGGCGGTGAAGGCGGCGTTCGAGGGCCGTGAGGGCGTGACGACGGACGAACTGGACGGCCTGACGGTGTCGACGGCGGACTGGTGGTTCAACTTGCGCCCGTCGAATACGGAGCCGCTGCTGCGCCTGAACGTGGAGGCCCGGGACGAGGCGACGATGGCGAAGGCCCGGGACGAGGTACTGGGGCTGGTCCGGGGGACGTGATCCAGCCCCGCCGGCGTTCGAGGCGCGCTCTCAGCCTCACCGGCGTTTGAGGGCGCGCTTCTCAGCCTGGTCGGGGTGTGAGGCGCGCTCTCAGCCTCGCTGGGGCGTTCGAGGCGCGCTCTCGGTCTGGTCGGCGTTTGAGGCGCACTTCCAGCCTCGCCGGCGTTTGAGGCGCGGGGTCTGGGGCGGAGCCCCAGTTAAGGGATGGGGGTACCTCCCACGCCGCTAGGCGTAGGGGGAGGGCGGGTAGGGGAAAGCCCGCCGCAGGCGCACCCCGCACCCGCACACCCCGAACCCCCAGAACGAGCCGCACCCCGCCCCCCGGCGGTAGGCTGACGTGGCTCAATCCGCAAGACGACGACCGCAAGACGCGACCGCAAGACGCGACCGCCACGTGCCCGCAAGTCCAGACGCCATCGGCATGCGACGCGCGCCAGGCAACCTGCAACCCACCCGAAGGGACACCCCCATATGCCGCTCGAAGCCGGTCTCCTGGAGATCCTCGCCTGCCCGGCGTGCCACGCTCCGCTCACTGACCGGACGGCAGCCGACACCCCGGAGCTGATCTGCACCGGCAAGGACTGCGGCCTGGCCTACCCCGTACGGGACGGTATCCCCGTCCTCCTGGTCGACGAGGCGCGCCGCCCCGCGTAACCCCGCACCTGCGTAACCCCGCACACCTGCGTAACCCCGCACCACGACCCCCCGCACGCGCACGGCGATCGGAGGCCCACCCCCATGCTCGACGAGTCGCTCCTCGATGCCCCGGAAGCCCTGGCCCGAGCCGATCGCCGAGGCCTCCTGCGAGGTGCCGCCGAGGCCGGGGCGCGCGTGCGCACCGCCGCCCGGCACGCCGCCGAGGCCGGCATCGCCGAGCTCAAGCCCGAGGGCCGCCCCCGCGCCGTACTCATCGCGGGCTCCGGCACCGCCGCGACCGGCGTCGCCGAGCTGGTCAACGCCCTCGCCGGCGCCACCGCCCCCGTCGCCCGTCTGCACCCCTCCGGCGTCGCCCACGCCGCCGGCGCCCTGCGCTGGGCGCTCCCCGGCTGGGCGGGCTCCGTGGACCTCCTCCTGATCGTCACCACCGACGGCAGCGAACCCGGCCTCGCGCTCCTCGCCGAGCAGGCGTACCGCCGCGGCTGCACCGTCGTCGCCGTCGCCCCTCAGCGCTCCCCGCTCTCGGAGGCGGTCAACGGCAGACATGGCCTGGTCGTCCCCATGGCCACCGCCCCGCACGAGATGTACGAGGAGGAGGAGACGCAGGCCGCGAGCCCCGGTGCTTTCTGGGCGCTGTTCACCCCGCTCCTCGCGCTCCTCGACCGGGTCGGCCTGATCGAGGCCCCGCCGGAGACCCTCGCCAAGGTGGCCGACCGCCTGGACGCCACCGCCGAACGCTGCGGCCCGGCCATCGCGACGTACAGCAATCCCGCCAAGACACTCGCCGCCGAGCTCGCCGACAGCCTGCCGCTCATCTGGACGGAGGGCGAGGGCGCAGCCCCCGCGGGCCGCCGCTTCGCCGCCGTACTGGCCGAGCTGGCAGGCCGCCCCGCCCTCGCCGCCGAGCTTCCGGAGGCGCTGACCGCGCACGGGGTGCTGCTCGTGGGCTCCCTCGCGGCGGGCGCGGACCCGGAGGACTTCTTCCGGGACCGCGTGACGGAGGAGCAGGCGCTGCGCGCCCGCGTCGTACTGCTGCGCGATCGCCCGGCCGGCGGGCTGACGGCCGCGCCCGCGGCCCGCGAACTGGCGCTCAGCCATGACGCCCCGATCAGCGAGCTCGAACCGGAGGAGGGCACGGAGCTGGAAGCGATCGCCGAACTCCTCGCCGTCACCGACTTCGCCGCCGTCTACCTGGCCCTGGCGGACACCGGCGATCACGCCTGAGAACCACCGCCACGCCACAGTCCCGCAGTCAAGGAAGAGCGAAGAACAACATGGACCGCCTCTCCAACACCGTGCGCCCGTACGCCTGGGGCTCCACGACCGCCATCCCGGAACTGCTGGGCGTCGCCCCCACCGGCGAGCCCCAGGCCGAGATGTGGATGGGCGCCCACCCGGGAGCACCCTCCCGCGTCACGCGCGATACGGACGACGCGTTGGGGGGCGACCAGCCCCTGTCCGCTCTGATCGCCACCGACCCCGTACGCGAACTGGGCCACGCGACCGTCGAGCAGTTCGGCCCGCGCCTCCCCTTCCTCTTCAAGATCCTCGCCGCGGGCGCGCCCCTCTCCCTCCAGGTCCACCCGAACCTGGCGCAGGCCAAGGAGGGCTACGCGGCCGAGGAGAGCGCGGGCATCCCGATCGACGCCCCGCACCGCAACTACAAGGACGCCAATCACAAGCCGGAACTGATCTGCGCGCTCACGCCCTTCGACGGCCTGTGCGGATTCCGTAGGCCCGTCGAGGCCGCGGAACTCCTCGCCGGACTGGATGTGGACTCCCTCAAGCCGTACGTCGATCTGCTCCACGCCCAGCCGGAAGAGGCCGCGCTTCGCGAGGTCCTTACGGCCGTCCTGACCGCGGACCCCGCCGAGATGGCGGCCACGGTCGCCGACGCCACGGCAGCCGCCGAACGCCTGGGCGGCCACTACGCCCCGTACGCCGCGGTCGCACAGCACTACCCCGGCGACCCGGGTGTCATCGCCGCCATGCTGCTGAACCACGTACGGCTCCAGCCCGGCGAGGGCATGTTCCTCGGCGCGGGTGTGCCGCACGCGTATCTCAACGGCCTCGGCGTGGAGATCATGGCCAACTCCGACAATGTGCTGCGCTGCGGACTGACCCCCAAGCATGTGGACGTCCCCGAACTGCTGCGTATCGTCCGCTTCGAGGCGACCGACCCCGGCGTACTGCGCCCCGAGGCCTCACCCTCGGGCGAGGAGGTCTACGACACCCCGATCGAGGAGTTCCGGCTTTCCCGGTACGTCCTGGCCCCGGGCGCGGCACCTCGCGACCTCACCGCGCCCACGCCGCAGATCCTGCTGTGCACGGCGGGCAGTGTGCGGGCCGGGGAGCTGACACTCGCCCCCGGCGAGTCGGTATTCGTCCCGGCCCAGGAGAAGGCAGAGATCTCGGCCCCCGATACGGCCCCCGGCACCGTCTTCCGCGCGACAGTGGTGGCCTGACGCAGCGCCCCCTTCAGAGGCTGCAACTCAGAGGCTGCAACAATGGCGCACCGCAAAGACCGGGCAAAGCCCGGACGGCGACCGAAGTACGTACGAAGGGACATCCGGCACACATGAGCGCGTCAGGCGGAACCAAGGCGATCGTGGCGGCACTCGCCGCCAACCTCGCAATCGCGGTAGCGAAGTTCGTTGCGTTCGTGTTCAGCGGCTCGTCCTCGATGCTCGCGGAGAGCGTCCACTCACTCGCGGACTCCGGGAACCAGGGGCTGCTGCTCCTCGGCGGCAAGAAGGCCCAGCGCGAGGCGACCCCCGAGCATCCCTTCGGCTACGGGCGCGAGCGCTACATCTACGCCTTCCTCGTCTCGATCGTCCTCTTCTCGGTCGGCGGCATGTTCGCGATCTACGAGGGCTACGAGAAGATCAAGCACCCGCACGAGATCGATCTCTGGTACCTGCCGGTCGGCGTGCTCATCTTCGCGATCATCGCCGAGTCCTTCTCCTTCCGTACGGCCATCAGGGAGTCCAACGAGACGCGCGGCGACCTCACCTGGACCCAGTTCGTACGCCGCGCCAAGGCACCCGAGCTCCCGGTCGTCCTCCTGGAGGACCTGGGCGCGCTGGTCGGCCTGGTCCTGGCGCTTATCGGCGTCAGCCTGGCGCTGATCACCGGCGAGGGCGTCTGGGACGGAATCGGCACTCTCTGCATCGGCATCCTGCTGATCCTGATCGCGATCATCCTGGCCGCCGAGACGAAGTCCCTGCTGCTGGGCGAGGCGGCAGGCACGGAGGACGTCGAGAAGATCAAGGCGGCGATGGTCGACGGTGACACGGTCACCCGCATCATCCACATGCGTACGCTCCACCTCGGCCCGGAGGAACTGCTGGTAGCGGCCAAGATCGCGGTCCAGCACGACAACACGGCCACGGAGGTCGCCGACGCGATCAACGCGGCCGAGGACCGCATCCGCAACGCGGTCCCGATCGCGCGCGTGATCTACCTGGAGCCGGACATCTACAGCGAGGCGCCGGCCACGCCGGACAGCGCGTCCGGAACCAAAGCACCGAAGGCCGCCCCCTGAGTACCCGGCAGAATCGGTGGACCCGCGATTCTGGCTGAATCCCCAGTCATAGGCGGACTGGGTCCACTGGGCCGATCGGTGTAGATTCGTGACCAGAGTCAGACGTCGCTGCTGATGGCGGTCGGGCGGTCCGTTCCTCTGGACCGGCCGAGGGAGAGAGGGCCTCCGACGGACTGCACTGCACGTGCTCGGGCACTCGTGTGCCCGGCCGCCGCAGAGCCAGCCGTACTCACCTCGAACTCACCTCGACCCCAATCGCACGAGGAGCAGCTCGCAATGTCGACTGTCGCAACTGGCCAGGACTTCAAGGTCGCCGACCTTTCCCTCGCCCCCTTCGGCCGCAAAGAGATCAACCTCGCCGAGCACGAGATGCCCGGCCTGATGTCCATCCGCAGGGAGTACGCGGCGCAGCAGCCGCTCGCCGGTGCCCGGATCACCGGCTCCCTGCACATGACGGTGCAGACGGCCGTACTCATCGAGACCCTGGTCGCCCTCGGCGCCGAGGTCCGCTGGGCGTCGTGCAACATCTTCTCCACCCAGGACCACGCGGCAGCTGCCATCGCCGCCGCCGGCATCCCGGTGTTCGCCTGGAAGGGCGAGACGCTGGAGGAGTACTGGTGGTGCACGGAGCAGGCGCTGACCTGGCCCAACACCGCCACCGGCGGCCCGAACATGATTCTCGACGACGGCGGCGACGCCACGCTGCTGGTGCACAAGGGCGTGGAGTTCGAGAAGGCCGGCGCGGTCCCGGACCCCTCGACGGCGGACAGCGAGGAGTACGCGTACATCCTGACGCTCCTCAACCGCACCCTCGGTGAAGCCCCGCAGAAGTGGACGCAGCTGGCGTCCGAGATCCGCGGGGTGACCGAGGAGACCACCACGGGTGTGCACCGGCTGTACGAGATGCACCGCGAGGGCACCCTCCTGTTCCCCGCGATCAACGTGAACGACGCGGTCACCAAGTCCAAGTTCGACAACAAGTACGGCTGCCGCCACTCGCTGATCGACGGCATCAACCGCGCCACCGACGTGCTGATCGGTGGAAAGACCGCGGTGGTGTGCGGGTACGGGGACGTGGGCAAGGGCTGCGCCGAGTCGCTGCGCGGCCAGGGCGCCCGGGTGATCATCACGGAGATCGACCCGATCTGCGCGCTCCAGGCGGCCATGGACGGCTACCAGGTGACCACCCTCGACGAGGTCGTCGAGACGGCTGACATCTTCGTGACCACGACCGGGAACAAGGACATCATCCTGGCCGCGGACATGGCCCGGATGAAGCACCAGGCGATCGTGGGCAACATCGGCCACTTCGACAACGAGCTCGACATGGCCGGTCTGGCGCAGCTGCCGGGAGTCGTGAAGGACGAAGTCAAGCCGCAGGTGCACACCTGGACCTTCCCCGACGGCAAGGTACTGATCGTGCTCTCCGAAGGCCGTCTGCTGAACCTCGGCAACGCGACCGGGCATCCCTCCTTCGTGATGTCCAACAGCTTCGCGGACCAGACGCTGGCGCAGATCGAGCTGTTCACCAAGCCCGAGGAGTACCCCACCGATGTCTATGTGCTGCCCAAGCACCTGGACGAGAAGGTCGCCAGGCTGCACCTGTCGGCGCTCGGCGTAAAGCTGACCACGCTCCGCCCCGAGCAGGCCGCCTATATCGGCGTCGACGTCGACGGCCCCTACAAGTCCGACCACTACCGCTACTGACCGGTGCCATCCCCTGATCGGACACTGATCAGGGGATGACCCCCTCAGCAGCCGGTACCGGCGTACCAGGCAGGCCCCCGCACCCCCGTGTCGGGGGCCTGCCCCGTACCGGCCCGAACGGCTTCACCGGCAAGAGCCGGTCTCACCGGTCTCACCAGCCTCACCGCACAAGGACACCCGAGCCCCCATGCCCCGCGGCCGCTATTCGCTGCACGATCCGCACGATCACACCCCCCTCGGTGAAGAGCACTTCCAGTGCGCCCCCGGCCCTTCCGGCTGGCGCTATGTCTCTCAGATCACCACCCCCTCCGGCGACCACGCCGGCTCCGTCGACCTCACCCTCGACGAACTCGGCCGCCCCATCCGTCTTGAACTCAACGCCGCCAGCTGGCAGGTCCGCGGCGCAGCCCTCGACGGCGTCACCTGGGTCCGTACCGACCCCACCGGCACTCACGCCACTGAAGGCAATGTCCGCGCCCACGCCTTCACCGGCACATCCCCCGCCTTCCTTGTCGCCACCACACGTCTGCTGCGCCTCACCCCCGGTTCACCCGCGACGCGGGTCCGCCTCGTCGCCTTCACAGACCCGGTCCTCGCCCCCCGCACCGTCGACCAGTCCTGGGCCCTGCTGAAGAGTGAAGCGCATGCCACTGACAATGGCCCCCTGACCGTGGACGAATACCAGGTCAGCGCCCTGGACACGGGCGAACAGCACGTCGTGCACATCGCGGGAGACGTGGTCCTCGCGGCCCCCGGCATCGAACTCGAAAACCTTGAGTCCCCGCCCTCGGTCTTCCCCTGACGGCCAGGTGTTCCCAGAGCTCAGAGATCCCGGACGACTCCTACGCGGGCGGCGAGAACCCGGTAACCGGCTGCGTATCCGATTCCCGTACCCGCTCACCGCCCGGCGAGGCCGCACCGCCCGAGGTCTCCCCACCCGGTACGGCGCCGGTACCACCCGTCGCCGCCCCCGGCACGACTCCCCACTCGCCCCGAGCACCGGCCCCGGGAACCGCCCCGCCCGCGGCTGCACCATTCGCACCCGGAGCACCATTCGCACCTGGAACACCCGGAGCGGCTACGCCCGCGGCCTTGAACGCCTTGCGGGCATCCCGCGCCTGCCGCTCATTCACCACCGCCGCCAAATACGCCGCGGGCGGCACCCTCTCCGGTGTGGGCGCCCCCGTGCGCGCCGCCAGATCACCGGCCAGCCGCTCCGCCATCGACCAGCTCACCGCTGGGTCCAGCTGCCGCATCCGCGTCAGGTACTGGCGTATCGCAAGCCACAGATCATCAGGCACCCCCGACAGATCCAGCTGTGCGAACCGCCCCACAAGCCACGGCGGCGGAGGCGGCACGGCCATCGTCCGTCCGGCCGTGACCCTCTCCCGCACGACCAGCGTCCCCGCGAACACATCCCCGATCCGCCGCCCTCGCGCCGACACCAGCGAAGCGATACACGCGATGACCCCGAACGACATGAGGATCTCGACGACGCCCATCGCCCCACGTACCAGCGCGTGCCGGAACCGAATCGGCCCCCCGTCGTCCCGTACCACCCGCAGCCCACAGGCGAGCTTCCCGAGCGAACGCCCATGACTGAGGGTCTCCACGGCTATCGGCGCGCCCACCGGGACTAGCAGGAACGTCGCGATCGACACGGCCATGACCGCCGCCTCATCAAGCGAGGCCGTTGCCATGGAGAGACCGATCGATATCAGGAGAAACCCCGCCCACACCACCACAAGATCGATTACGAGAGCGAGCGCCCGGCTCGGCAGTTTCGCCGGCTGCAGCCCCAGTACGACCGCGTCCCCCGTCACAAGCGCACTCACTGCTGCCGCCCCTTCGTGTCGATCTTCTCTGCCCCTGGATTCCACAGTCTGCCAAGCTGACCCGTAGCGCCCCGCTGTACTACGAACCGGTAGTACGAGTAGTGCGAACCGTACGCACCCAGTGCCTGGAGCAGCAGCCGACCATGGACCTCGATGTCTTTGTGACCGCCCACCGTGCCGAGTGGGACCGTCTGGACCGCCTCCTGCACCGGGGACGCCATCTCACCGGAGCCGAGGCCGATGAACTCGTCTCCCTCTATCAGCGCACGGCCACGCATCTCTCGCTCATCCAGTCCAGTGCCCCGGACCCGATGCTGCTGGGCAGGCTCACCCAGCTTGTGGCCCGCGCCCGCTCCACCGTCACCGGCACCCGCCGTGCCACCTGGCGTGACGCGGCCAACTTCCTCACCGCGGGATTCCCCGCGGCCGTCTACCGGTCCCGCCACTGGTGGATACCCACGGCGGTCCTCTCCACCGTCCTCGCCGCGATCATCGGCTGGTGGATAGGCACCCACCCCGAAGTCCAGTCGGCGATCGGTGCCCCGGACGATCTCCGGCAGATGACCCGCCCGGGTGGTGAGTACGAGGCGTACTACTCAAGCCACCCGGCGGCCTCCTTCGCGGCCCAGGTCTGGACGAACAACGCTCAAGCCGCTGCCATGTGCCTGACCCTGGGAGCGTTCCTCTGCTTCCCGGTGATCTGGATCCTCTTCCAGAACATGCTGAACCTGGGCGTCGGCATGGGCCTGATGTCGTCGGCGGGCCGCCTCGACACTTTCCTGGGCCTTGTCCTGCCACACGGTCTGCTCGAACTGACCGCCGTCTTCGTCGCCGCCGGCACGGGCCTACGTCTGGGCTGGACGGTCATCGACCCGGGCCCTCTGTCCCGCCGCACGGCCCTCGCCCAGCAAGGCCGCGCCGCACTCGGCATGGCAATCGGCCTTGCCCTCGTCCTCTTCGTGTCGGGCGTTATCGAGGGCTTCGTGACTCCCTCGGGCCTGCCGACGTGGGCGCGTATCTCCATTGGCATCGCCGCGGAGGCGGCGTTTCTGGCGTACGTCTACATCCTGGGCGGCCGAGCGGCCCGAGCCGGCGACACGGGTGACGTGGAGGCCACGGACCGTAGCGCGGAGCTCCCGGCTGCGGCCTGATGTGCGTCAAGCCCTTCGGGGCTGCTAGTCTTCCGGTCTGCCCACGAAAGCTGTTGACACAGCCGGTGTGGGGAGGTAGATTTTAGCAGTTGGCCGGACTGGACAAGTCCGAGTGTCACAGCTAGCATCTCTCTCGCTCTCAACGGAAATTGAATTTCCGCAGAGCCGCTCGACTCCTCCATCCGGAACATGAAGGCCGATTAGCTCGGCCCAAATAATCCTGATAAAGTCGGGCTCAGCCGAAAGGCAAACAGGCTCTCCAACAGCCACTGAAATCGAATTCCGAAGCTGGTAACAGAAGCGGAAAAGGTTCTGGTAAAGTTGGAATCGCCGGAAAGCCGAAAGGC